>NZ_VPDQ01000001.1:0-283154 GCF_013417535.1 Acinetobacter sp. YH12241
TTTCCTGTTGGCACTCCAAATTGGATTGAATATCTCTCAGACTTTGCCTACAAGAGAATTGAGACATCAATATGGCAATAAACTGATCCCACCGGGAAGCCGCTCTAAATTTCTGTCCAACATGGTGCACTTTAGCAAGTTGTTCAAAATCCTGTCGCACAACAGGTTTAATTAGCTCATGAAATACGGTATTCTGATGGGACAAAACCTGAATCCTGGTCGTTAAAGTGTTTGTTTGCACTCATATTTTAACTGTTAGGACTCAGGTTTTTTTATTTAAAGCAAACTATGGGACAGCAGTGATCTCAGGTCGCCTTTTTTAGTGTTCTAAATCTGCTGCTGCCCGCGATAAGACAAGGCTTCCGATAAGTGCCCAGTCTGAATATCTGGACTTTGGTTAAGATCGGCAATGGTTCGGGCAACACGCAAAATCCGATGATAGCCTCGTGCTGACAAATTCAGTTTCTGCTGAGCCAGTTCAATCATTTTCTGAGCTGGTGGATCGAGAGGGGCGTATTGTTCTAGTTGCTTTGGACTAAGACTCATGTTCAAGGCATTTTGCCGTTCGATCTGAATATTATAGGCGGTGATCACGCGCTGTCTGACCGTTTCAGAGTTTTCGACAGGTTTATTGTCCTGTAATTCCTGTGCCTGTAAAGGTGGTACGTCAATATGCAGGTCAATCCGATCCAGTAATGGGCCAGAAATCCGGCTCTGATAACGCTTAATGCTTTCAGGTGAACATTGACAGCGGCTGTCCTGATTAAATGCATAACCGCATGGACAGGGATTCATGGCTGCCACCAGTTGAAAATTGGCTGGAAAAGTAATTTGCCGGGAAGCACGTGAGATTACAATTTCTTTGGACTCAAGCGGCTGACGTAATACTTCTAAAACCTTGCGGTCAAACTCAGGCAGTTCGTCTAGAAATAAAACGCCCAAATGTGCCAGTGTGATCTCTCCAGGTTTAGGATGTGAGCCACCGCCGACCAGTGCAATGGCAGACGCAGTATGATGCGGTGCCCGAAATGGCCGCTGGCCAAAGGGATGATTGGCATTGGCAATTGAATAGATACTAGCAACTTCCAGATTTTCCTGAGTATTTAAGGGAGGTAAAATACTGGCGAGGCGCGATGCTAATAAGGTTTTACCTGTACCAGGTGGGCCGCGGAACAGCAGGGAATGGCCACCTGCAGCTGCAATTTCCAAGGCACGTCGTGGTCGCAATTGTCCTTTCACATCCGCAAGATCAAATTTATAAAAAGAGTGCTGATCTAATGGACTGGTCTTAAACGGGGGCAAGGTTTCTGCTTGAGCCAGATGTGCACAGACTTCCTGTAAATGATTGGCAGCAAATACCTGAAAATCCGGAAGCTGAGAGGCTTCCTGAGCATTCGGACTAGGCAAGATCAGTTGATGCTGTGCCTGCTGGCAGGCGATTGCAATACTCAGGATTCCTGTTACTGGCCGCAATTGACCATCTAGGGCCAGTTCACCAATAAATTCAAGGTCATCTGTGCAATTTTCTGGAAGCTGCCCTGAGGCCACTAAAATTCCTAGCGCAATCGGCAAGTCCAAACGTGAGCCATCTTTAGGTAGATCGGCAGGTGCCAGATTAATGGTCAGGCGTTTGGTCGGAAACTGAAAGCCGCTATTCAGAATAGCTGATCGAACCCGATCCTTACTTTCCCTGACTGCGGCTTCAGGAAGCCCCACAATGGTGAGGGAAGGCATGCCAGAACTGACATGAACTTCGACTTCAATTAAAGGTGCATGCAGGCCTAACAGGCCTCGCGTATAAATTTTGGCAAAAGACATATTGTTGTTCCAATATAGTGCATTATTTTTATTGTTCTCGTGTCTTTTGTGCACTGTAGTTGTGCTTATTTTTTAATCGAGACTTTTTCTTCTAGCTCTTCGACTTGTTTTAGTAAAACATTTAAACGCTGATTGGCATTATTTAGGGCAGTGCGTTGACGTTCGAGCTCTTCTTTAGACACTAAATCCATTTTACTGACGGCTTCATTGAGCAGGGCACGCAGATTGTGCTCCAGGTCCTTTTTAGGGTGTTCAACTTGCTGCAAAATTGCTTGTAACAGGGTTTCAATCATAATCTGATCCATCGCCATATAAATGCGCGGACAGTGTAGCATTGCTGCAAGAGTGACTTACAGTATTTCAGATAAAATATAGGCTGCTTCGATTAGTAATATTGTAAAAATCCACATAAAAAATATCCAATTTGTGCAGATTCCAATACGTTATAAGTATAAAATAAAAGAGCAAGAAACATCGTGCCGGGCTTTCTAATTTCCCCCGACCTTAGGAATCTTGGCATGAAATTTGAACATAAAACCTTACTGGTGAAATAAGCCGAAGGAAAACAAACATGAAGCTCGTAACTGCAATTGTAAAACCTTTCAAATTGGATGATGTGCGTGAAGCATTATCTGAAATTGGTGTTCAAGGCATCACTGTGACTGAAGTCAAAGGCTTTGGTCGTCAAAAAGGCCATACTGAACTTTATCGTGGTGCTGAATACGTTGTAGATTTCCTACCGAAAGTCAAAATCGAAATCGCAATCAGCGATGAAATGGTTGATTCGGTAATTGAATCAATTACTCGTGTTGCAAGCACTGGCAAAATCGGTGACGGAAAAATTTTCGTAACTAACTTAGAACAAGTCATCCGTATTCGTACCGGTGAAACAGGTGCAGACGCTGTTTAATTTGGCACGAAGTTTGCTGAGTACCTAATAACTCACAAAAAACATGGTTGGGGGATACGAATGAAAAAAATGCTAATGGCGTTCGGCTTGTCCAGCGCTCTTTTAGGTGGTTCTGTTGCGTGGGCTGAAGAGGCCGTAACAGCACCAACACCTACTGAAGAAGTCGCACTCGTTGCAGAGACTGGTGATACTTCACTTACAATAACAGACACAACTACAGCAGAGATTGCTGAAGTGGCGCCAGCTGAACCAGCAGCGCCTGCAGAAGAAGAAGCTACTCTCGATACTGGCGATACAGCCTGGATTCTCACTTCAACAGCCCTTGTATTACTGATGACCATTCCAGGTTTAGCCCTGTTCTATGGCGGTATGGTCCGTAAGAAAAATGTGCTGGCAACAATGGCACACAGCTTTGTTGCCGCAGCCGTAGTCAGTATTGCCTGGGTCGTGATTGGCTATACATTGGCCTTTGGTGAAGGAAATGCCTTTATCGGCAGTCTGGACAAGCTCATGCTGGCTGGAATAACCACCGATGCGCTTTCAGGCACAATTCCTGAAATCCTGTTCGTGATCTTCCAAATGACGTTTGCCATTATTACGGTTGCCATCATCAGCGGTTCGATTGCTGAGCGTATGAAGTTTGGTGCTTTTGTGGCATTCATTGCACTCTGGGTGATTCTGGTGTATGCACCAATTACTCACTGGGTCTGGGGCGGCGGCTGGTTAGGCAACGACGGTGCGCTTGACTTTGCTGGTGGTACAGTCGTTCACATCAACTCAGGTGTAGCGGGTCTGGTTGCAGCCTACATGCTTGGTAAACGTATGGGTCTTGGCCGTGAATCAATGGCGCCACATAACCTGACTTTAACTGTAGTCGGTGCAAGCTTACTTTGGGTAGGCTGGTTCGGCTTCAACGGTGGTTCAGCATTGGGTGCAAATGGTTCTGCAGGTTATGCGCTGATCGTAACTCAAGTTGCAGCAGCGGCAGCAGCGATCTCTTGGTTAATTACTGAAAAAGTAGTACGTGGTAAAGCATCTGTATTAGGTGGGGCTTCTGGTGCGGTAGCAGGTCTGGTGGTAATTACTCCAGCAGCTGGTTTTGTCACTGTCGGTGGTGCGCTGGCAATGGGTCTGATCGGTGGTGTGGTATGTTTCTGGGGTATTACTGCTCTGAAACGTACACTGAAAGCTGATGATTCTCTGGATGCCTTTGGCCTGCACGGTGTGGGTGGTATCGTTGGTGCGATTCTGACAGCATTCTTCGCAAGCGAATTCATCATGGGTGATGCTGCTCCAGCAAATGTAATGAGCCAACTTTGGGTTCAAGTTGAAGGTGTACTTGCAACCATCGCTTACTCTGCAGTATTAACTTTCGTGATTCTTAAAGTGATTGATCTGATCATCGGTATCCGTGTTTCTTCTGATGATGAACGCATGGGTCTGGACTTGAGTCAACATGGCGAACGCGTAGAATAATCTGCTAAAACAATAATCAATATATTGTGTAAAACAGCCCATCTGGGCTGTTTTTTTTCTATATATTGCGTAAAACTCTACAAAGTTTAGAATTTTTGCTACACTCGGAAATTATCAGGATTTGTTCAATTAAACCGCTATGCATTGCCCATTTTGCAATACACCAGACAGTAAAGTGATTGATTCACGCCTGGCCGCTGAAGGTTGCCAGATTCGCCGCCGTCGTGAATGCGTCAGTTGTAATGAACGTTTTACTACCTTTGAAAGTTATGAAGTGGTGATGCCGCGTGTCATCAAATCCGATGGCAAGAATGAACCCTTTGATGAAGCCAAATTACGTCGCTCACTGATGCATGCCTTGCAGAAACGTCCTGTGACTCAAGAACAGATTGAAACGGTGCTGAGTGATATCCAGTTGCAGATTCGCCGTCTGGGTGAGCGAGATGTGAAATCACGTACTATTGGTGAAATTGTCATGCAATCTCTATTCGCACTTGATCATGTGGCTTATGTCCGTTTTGCTTCGGTGTATCAGGATTTCCAGGATGTCGAAGCCTTTCGTCGTCAGATTGAACAGATGCAGCAACGTGGTGAGTTTCAAGAATAAGCATGACTGAACTCACTCAAGATCAAATCTGGATGCGCCGTGCCATCGAACTGGCACGTCAGGGGCAGTACTCCACTAAACCGAATCCGAATGTCGGCTGTGTCATTGTCAAAGATGGCATAGTCGTGGGTGAAGGTTTTCATCCCAAAGCCGGTCAGCCTCATGCGGAAGTCTTTGCCATGCGTCAGGCCGGAGAGCAGGCACGTGGCGCAACAGCATATGTGACTTTGGAACCTTGTGCCCATTATGGCCGTACACCACCATGTGCTAAAGGATTGGTTGAAGCAGGCGTAGCTAAAGTGATTGTGGCTTGTCCTGATCCGAATCCACTGGTCGCTGGCAAAGGTGTGCAAATCCTGAAAGATGCCGGAATCGACGTTGAAGTCGGCATTTGTGAAGATGAAGCACATCCACTGAATGATGGCTTTCTAAAAGCGATGGCGACTGGGATGCCTTATGTCCGTTTGAAAATTGCATCGAGTCTGGATGGCCGTACGGCAATGGCATCGGGTGAATCGAAATGGATTACCGGGCCTGAAGCGCGTCAGGATGTACAGCATTGGCGTGCGATTTCTGGCGCGGTGATTACCGGTATTGAAACCGTATTAGCCGATGATTGTCAGCTCAATGTCCGTAGCTTAAACGGTGTGGATGACATCAGCAGCATCGTTCAGCCAAAACGGATTATTCTGGATCGTCAGGGGCGTTTGCCACTCACTGCCAAGCTCTTGAAAAATCCAGAAACGGTAATGGTGATGGGGCCTTATTGTCCGGAACTAGCCGACCTCGGCGTGATTCAACTTGAGATTCAGCCTTTAAAAGAATTATTACAGCAACTGGTTCAGCAGCATCAGATTTATGATGTGCTGGTAGAAGCAGGGGCGACCTTATCTACCGTATTTTTACAGGCAGGACTGGTGGATGAACTCATCAGTTATGTTGCACCAACCTTATTGGGGCAAACTGCGCGTAGTATGTTCAATGCAGAATTTAGCCGAATGGCAGAACAACTTCGATTTAAGTTGCAGGACGTGACCCGTTTGGGTGACGACGTGCGCTTCAGGTTAATTCCTTCTCAAGAGACACTATGAATTCAGAGTCTACGGTTTATCACAAACGCCGCCATGCGGCACGTACTACCGATGAATATCTTTTCCATCAGTTGGTTCCTTATTTGGGGAACAAACGCCGTTTACTACATTTAATTCTGGAAGCACTTGAGAGCACGGGAACCTTAAAACGTGAAGATGGCCGTGCGCCGATTTTTGCCGATTTTTTTGCCGGTTCCGGTGTAGTATCACGTTTGGCACGTCAAAATGGCTATCGTGTGATTGCCAATGACTGGGAACCGTATAGCCATGCGCTGAATCATGCAGTTCTGGCTTGCACTGATGCACCTACATTTAAAGAACTGGGTGGCTATCAGAAAGCAATTGATTATCTGAACCGTTTGCCTGAAGTTAAAGGCTGGGTGACACATAACCTGTGTCCGCGTAATGATGAGATTTATGATCCGACCCGAGACCGTTTGTTCTTCAAACGCCGTAACGGCATGCGTATCGATGCCATCCGTCAGCAGATTGCCACCTGGCAGGCTCAAGGTGCGATTGATGACGTGGAAATGAGTGCTTTGCTGGCACCGCTGCTCTATTCAGCCAGTTTTGTCAGCAATACCTCAGGTGTATTTAAAAGTTTCCATCATGGTTGGGGCGGTAAAACCCAGACTGCACTAGAACGCATTGAATCACTACTTTGGTTAACGCCAAGCCGTTTCTGTGAAGATGCTAAGCATCAAGGACCTGCCGCAGAAATGTGGTGTGTGGATGCCCAACACTTAGCCAATCAGATGAGTGGTTTTGAAGTCGATGTGGCTTATCTGGATCCACCGTATAACCAGCATGCCTATAGTAGTAACTATCATGTACTCAATGCTTTAACGCTGTGGGATCAGGTGGATTTACCGACTCCAGACACTAAAGGCTTCAAGAGCGGGATTGACCGTGCATGGCGTAAAGAACGTCCAAGTCAGTACAACTCATCCAAGCATGCCAAAGAAGCCTATGAAACTTTGTTGGCGACCATTAATGCGCGTTTTATCCTGACCAGTTATTCAACCGATGGTAATATCAGTGCCACAGATTTGCTGCAGGCCAACCTGAAACGTGGCCGTGTAACCTTGCTCACTCAGGATGTGCCACGTTATCGTGTCAGTAAGCAGCGCCAGTCTGAACGTGCACGCGTATTGGAATTTATTGTAATTACCGACACGCATGCCAAGTCAGGTCCACCAATTCGTCAGTTACTGAGCCAGTTGCATCATTATGCTGAGCTGGGCGGTGTGGATACGACCGGCGTGAGCACCCAATTGGCCTTGTGGTAAGCGCAGAGAAAAAGGAAATAAAGATGTTTACAGGTATTATTGAAAGTCTGGGCAAGGTCGAGAGCTTGCAAAGCGTTGGCGGTGATGTACGCTTACGCATCCAGACGGATCTGGATATGTCCGATGTACATCTGGGTGACTCGATTGCCACTAATGGCATCTGTCTGACCGTAATTGACTGGGGTGAGAACTGGTATGCTGCAGACGTATCACGTGAAAGTCTGGACCGGACTACACTGGCTAACTGGAAAGTCGGCCAACCTGTAAATGTCGAAAAGGCGATGCTACCAACTACACGCTTTGGTGGACATATTGTTTCTGGTCATGTCGATGCGGTTGGTGAAATTACGGTGGTACGTTCCGATGCCCGTTCCATTTATTTTGAAGTGACTGCACCAAAAGAAATTGCCAAATATCTGGCAGAGAAGGGCTCTATAACAGTAGATGGCATCAGCCTGACCATCAATCACTTGCGTGGAAATATCCTTAGTCTGAATCTAATTCCGCATACGGCAGAACGGACCAATATTGGTACCTGGAAGTTAGGCACTAAAGTCAATCTGGAAGTGGATGTACTGGCACGTTATATCGAGCGTTTATTGCTTGGTGACAAGGCCGCAGAAACTACAGAACAGTCTAAAATCAGCATGGAATTCTTAGCCGAAAATGGCTTTTTGAAATAAATTAGCTGCGCAATTACCAGACAATCTAATTGAAAAATTAGACTGTTTTTTTATTTTTCGGGATAATACGTAGCTCAACTCGCGATTTTAGCCCCAGTGGACAGGTCGAATGCTCGATTTTTTACTTCATCTTGAACAGTCTTTACCCTTATTGCTGGAGCAGTATGGGGTATGGATCTATGCAATTTTGTTCCTGGTGATTTTTGCGGAAACAGGTTCGCCATTTTTTTTCTTTTTGCCCGGTGACAGTCTGTTGATTGCCGTCGGTGCGCTGTGTTCCAGCTCTGACCTGATTACCTTACACTCCATGGGTTTATTGCTGCTGATTGCTTCGATTCTGGGTTATACCGTGAATTATTATTCAGGCAGGGTGCTCGGATTAAAATATTTCAATGAGCATTCACGGTTTTTCAAACCCGAATATATGGTCAAAACCAATCATTATTTTATGAAACATGGCGGCAAGACGATCTTAATTGCGCGTTTTATTCCCTTTGTACGTTCCTTCGGTCCTTTTGCGGCAGGTTCTGGCCATATGAGCTTTGCAACTTTCAGTTTTTATAATGTGACTGGGGGAATTCTCTGGATTAGCACTCTGCTAGGGGCGGGCTATCTGCTTGGCAATACCGCATTTTTACTGGCTGACTTGTTTTAATTTTAAAGCAGATTTTATAGTTTGATGGAATAAACTAACCAAGACAGGGGATGGATTAGGCTGAAAAATAAAAAGAATCTTTTCAGCCAACTGACGATCAACTTTACTCAGCCAGATCAGAATTTTTCAGAATATAGTCAATTTCTTCTTTGGCTGCAGCGCGTAATTTCTCACGCAGTGCATTGACGGTTTGTTCAATCACAGTTTCTGCTTCGAGTTCCAGACGTAACCGTAAGCTTTCCAGCTCAGATAAAATCTGGGTATCGTCGATATTTAGGCGACCTTTGGCAAAGTCGAGCACCTGATCCGGATTTTTCTGATAACGTGCGGCATAATCCTGAACCTCAGTATCTAGCATATGACGCATTTCAGCCAGCTTCCGGGTCTGCTCGGCAAATTTTCGCTCTTCATCACGGCGTAGCTGTTCGGCATAGGCTTGCTCTTCAGCACGTTTTTCGGCTAAGGCTTTTTCGAGTGCCCGTTGTCTGCGAATACGTGCTTCTTCAATCAGTTCGGCCTTGCGCTGTGCATACGCTGCTTCAATTTTACGCTCAGACTCTTTCTGTAACTGCTGGTCGCGAACGAGCCATTCTTCTACAGCAGTTTCAGGCTTAAGTACTTCACAGATGCGCGAGAGGTCATCGATAAAGGTCTGACGTACAGCCTCAGGCGTGTTTAACCAGCGCTGTTTAAAATCTGGACCTACATTTAATGCCACTTGCATCTCCTTGTTCACGTGATTACTTAGAGCTTAAAGGTATTTGGCTGAATGCCAAAGCGACGATATTGTTTATATTTCTCACGTCCCAGCTGTTTAGCCGGTTCATTGTTTTCAATAATCTCAATAATGTGACTAAATTTCGCATCAGGTTCAAGTGCTTCCGGATTAAAATTAAAAATAATCCAGCCAGGCTGCTCTGGTAATTGAGCCGATATACAAACGGTCGCATCTGGCTGATCGATTCCATGCGGAATAAAGCTGGCAGGATCAAAGTTCCATAGCTTTTCATCCAGTTCCTGCTGTAAGGCAGGATCGGCACACAGCAGCCAGATACGCTCTGGCTGACGCAAAATTTTACGGCATAAACGACAAGTGCTGTCCACTTGTCGTTCAGGGCTTTTTTCAAATAAATAAAAGCTGACCTTAGCCATGCTTTTGAACGCGATTAGCCAGGAATTGCATTAATAGAGGTACTGGACGGCCAGTTGCGCCTTTATTTGGACCTGAATTCCATGCAGTACCTGCAATATCCAAGTGAGCCCAGCGATATTCACGCGTAAAACGTTGCAGGAAGCATGCAGCTGTTACAGAACCGGCTTTAGGGCCACCAATATTGGCAATATCAGCAAATGGGGAATCCAGTTGTTCCTGATAGTCGTCCAGTACTGGCATGCGCCATACACGGTCAAATGCATTTTGGCCGGCGGTTTCAAGCTCTGCAGCCAGCTCATTGTCTGGCGTAAACATACCGGTCAAGACTGAACCTAAGGCCACTACACAAGCACCGGTTAGAGTTGCAATATCAATCACCAGGGCAGGGTTGAAGCGTTTCACATAAGTTAGCGCATCACAGAGTACCAGACGGCCTTCAGCATCAGTATTTAAAATTTCAACAGTTTGACCACTCATGGTGGTTACGATGTCACCTGGACGGGTGGCTTTGCCCGATGGCATATTTTCAGCTGCAGCAATCGCACCTACCACATGAATTGGTAAACGAGATTCGCATAGTGCACGAAGCGTGCCCAGAACTGAAGCTGCACCGCACATATCGTATTTCATTTCATCCATGCCAGCGCCTGGTTTTAATGAAATACCGCCGGTATCAAAAGTAATGCCTTTACCCAGTAATACAACTGGTGCTTCTTCACGATGAGCCAGATATTCAATTGTAATAATACGGCCTGGACGGTCTGAACCTTTGCTAACTGCAAGGAAGGCACCCATACCAAGGTCAGCCATTTGCTGTTCATTAAGTACAGTTACTTTAAGCAGGTCCGGGTATTGAGCCGCCAGCGCTTGCGCCTGTTCTGCCAGATATTCCGGGAAACAAATATTGCCAGGACGATTACCCAGATCACGCGCCAGATTCTGACCAGTCTGAACGGCCTGAATCAATTGCAACTGTTCAGCTGTTAGCGGAGTTTCGGCAGCGATGAAATCAATCTGCTGCAGAATAAATTCGTTCTTTTTTGACTTGTATTCGTCATAGCCGTAGCTGGCTTGAGTTAAAGCCAATGCAAACAGATAGTGCAATTCTTGTGGAAGTTGTGTCAGATCAACAGAAATCTGTTTGAATTTTTTTTGAGAGCCTTTAATAATGGCTTGGGCAATTTTCGCCAGTTTTCCCGCTTGTAATTCGGCAGTCTTGCCGAGGCCGATCAGGGCCGCATGCTGAGACTGGCTGACCTGTCCAATCAGGCTTAAACTTTCTGCCAGACCAGCCTTGAATTGAGATGCTTCAATTAATGTATCTAGGCTGTTGATTTGGTATGTTGATGCAGCGCTCTGAATCTGTTCTGAGTCGACTAAAATCAACAAAGATTGACTTGATCCATTCTCTGGGAATGACGTATTAATTGTAAGGTTCATATCTTGTTTTCACGCCTGTTTAGATTTGCAAATCATTCAAGCATTGAAACATTTATCCGAATAGATTTTCAATGGGCAGAGCCACCTAGGTTTTATATTTTTGCTATTCGGGTAAACTAGCACTCGTTTTATGGAGCTCATTTTGGAAGAACTAATTTGATTATTCGGCGTTATCTGGTCAAGCAAGTGGTATCGACCTCCTTGGTGGTGATTGCCTTACTGACCCTTATCATGATGGGCGGTCGTTTGATCAAGTATTTTGGTGTGGCCGCGCAGGGGCGTCTGGATGCTGGAATCCTGTTCAGCATCATTGGTTATCGTTTGCCTGAATTCCTGACCTTGATTCTTCCACTTGGGTTCTTTATTGGCTTAATGCTGGTCTTTGGTCGTCTCTATGTTGATCATGAGATGGCGGTCTTAAATGGTAGCGGAATTAGCCGGCATCAGCTGGCACGTCTTTTGATTCCGATGACTTTGGTCTATCTCCTTGCACAAGGCTTTCTCATGTTGTGGGCTTCACCGTGGGGGATTCGACAGTTCGAAGCCTTGACCAGTGAGCAGGCAGTACGAACCGGCTTTGATCTGGTTCGGCCCAAAGAATTTATCTCTTCCGGACCTTATACTATTTATGCCGGAGATCTATCCGAAGATCGCAAAAACCTGAAAGATATCTTCTTCTATCAGCGTGCGGAAAAAGAAGGCAAGCCAGATGTGATGATTCTGGCGCAGGAAGCGACCCGAATTGAAATGCCGAATGATGCGGCCAATGTGGTCGATCTCGTCAATGGCCGCCGCTATGAAATTTATCCAGGCACGCCGCAATATACCCAGGCTGAATTTGAAAGCTATCGTTTACGGATCGAAAGTGATAAAGAAGCAGAACTGGCCAGTGATGAAGTCGAGGCCTTGCCGACCGGACAGCTTTGGAAAAACCGTCAGGATCCGGTGGTAGCCAGTGAGCTTGGCTGGCGTGTCTTTGTACCATTTGCCATTGTAATTGCCCTGATTTTGTCTGTAGCCCTGTCTGAAGTGAGCCCACGTCAAGGTCGCTATCTCAAATTATTCCCGGCACTGATGATCTTTGCCAGCCTGATCGTCGCCCTGATGGCGATCAAAACCCGGGTCAGCAAGGCGGAAATGGGCATTTGGGCTTATCCATTGGTCCTGATCATATATGCCATAGCCGGTGCATTGTTCTCACGTAAACAGAATTTGGCGCCAAAAATTAAAAAACGGATTCAGCGAGTGAGGTCTTAACAATGTTAGCACGTCGTATAGTTGCCAAACATGTGACCGGAACCACCGCGCTGGCGATGCTTGGGGCAACCGCTGTTCTTTCAGGTCTGCAGGTCTTATTTACGTATTTAGGTGAATTGGGTTCCCTGAAAGAAGGCTATGGTGCCTGGGATGCCTTGAAATATGTACTCTGGGGGGCACCGAATTATCTTTATGAAATCCTGCCAATTTCGGCACTGATTGGCGCGGTACTCGGTTTAGGTACATTGGCTTCCAATAGTGAACTGATCATAATGCGTTCAGTCGGAGTCAGTCTGTGGCGGATTGTCGGCTGGGTGATCCGTTCAGCATTGCTATTGGTCGTATTATCGTTTGCCCTGAGCGAGTGGGTGATTCCATATACCAATGAACAGGCCAAAGCAGTCAAAAGCTATAACAAGCCAGTCAAAATTGGTGAAGTGAAAGGTTACTGGACGCGTGAGGGTAATCGCTTTATCTATATTGATTATGCCAACGCCAAGGGCCAGCTGAAAAATGTACAGATGCTGGACTTTGATGACAATTACCGACTGCGGGGTACTCTGGATGCCAAGCAGGGTGAATTCGTCAAAGATGGGGCTTGGAAACTAGATAGCACAGAACAGTTTGATATTTTACAAAACGGCAATGCGACACTGGTACAGCATGATGAGCAACCACTGGCTTTGGCCTTGCAGCCGAAATATGTGCATATGGTGACGATTGATCCGGAAGATTTATCGCCAAGCCAGCTGGTGAGCTTTATGAGCTATATGCATGAATATAGTCAGGTACCTAAAACCTATCAGCTGGCTTTCTGGCAGAAAGTCGGTTCGCCATTTGCCCTGATTGCGCTGGTAGTGATTGCCTGTTCATTTATCTTTGGGCCATTGCGTCAGCAATCGATGGGCTTCCGTTTGGTGATTGCGTTATTCGCAGGTTTAGGCTTCTTCTATCTGCAGGATTTTCTCGGTTATGCCAGTCTGGTCTATGCGCCGTCACCGGCATGGTTTGTATTTATTCCTATTTTGCTGATGTTTGCTATTGGCGGCTACTTGCTCCATCGGGCCCGCTAAACTACAGGAAAATAGAAGAAATCAATCGCAACAAGAGGCTTAAACCATCGTCTGGTCATGGCCTCTTTTTGCAAAATTCGGTAAACTAGAGCGATTAATTCGTAGACGAAAAGAGTATTTCATTATGACGGATGCAACTGCTGGCAAAATCCCTCACGTTTTGGTGATTATGGATGGTGTGGGTCATCGCGAAGCGGTCGAAGACAATGCGTTTTTAGCGGCTAAACGACCAAATTTAACTGCTATGCAGGAAAAGCATCCGCATGGTTTGATCTCAGGTTCAGGTGAAGATGTCGGCCTGCCTGATGGTCAGATGGGGAACTCTGAAGTCGGTCATATGAATCTCGGTGCTGGCCGTGTGCTGTATCAGGACTTTACCCGTATTACCAAAGATATCCGTACTGGTGCTTTCTTCGAACATGAAGTGCTGGTAGATGCGGTTGAGAAAGCCAAAGCAGCAAATGGCGCAGTCCACATTATGGGTCTGTTGTCTGAAGGCGGTGTGCACTCACACGAAGATCATATCGTGGCGATGGCTGAACTGGCTTTAAAACGCGGTGCTCAGGTTTATCTGCATGCGTTTCTCGATGGCCGTGATACACCACCAAAAAGTGCGCAACCCTCTTTAGAAAAACTGGATGCATTATTTGCTCAATATCCGGGCCAGGGTCGTATTGTCAGCATGATCGGTCGTTATTTTGCCATGGACCGTGACAACCGTTGGGATCGTGTAGAGCAAGCGTATCGTCTGCTGACTGAAGGTGAAGCAGTGCGTACTGCAGCTAGTGCAGTTGAAGGTCTGGAACAGGCTTATGCTGCAGAGGAATCAGACGAATTCGTAAAAGCGACTCGCATTGGCGACACTGTGAAGATTCAGGATGGCGACAGCGTTGTATTCATGAACTTCCGTGCTGACCGTGCCCGTGAATTGACTCGTGCCTTTGTTGAAAAAGATTTTGCCGGTTTTGAACGTAAGGTTGTACCGAATCTGGCGAAATTCGTGATGTTGACCCGTTATCAGGCGACCATTGATGCGCCAGTAGCCTATATGCCAGAAGCGCTGGTAAATTCTTTAGGTGAGTATCTGTCGAACCTGGGCAAAACTCAGCTACGTATTGCAGAAACCGAGAAATATGCGCATGTAACCTTCTTCTTTAGCGGTGGCCGTGAAGATGAATATCCAGGTGAAAAACGTATCCTGATCCCATCTCCAAATGTTGCGACTTATGACCTGAAACCGGAAATGAGTGCCTATGAAGTAACAGATGAACTGGTGGCAGCGATCAATTCAGGCGAGTTTGACCTACTGGTTGTGAACTATGCCAATGGTGATATGGTCGGCCATACTGGTGTATTTGATGCAGCAGTGAAAGCCGTTGAAGCCGTGGATACTTGCTTAGGCCGAGTTTATGAAGCTGTGATGGCGAAAAAAGGCCATATGATTATTACTGCAGACCATGGTAATGTGGAGCAGATGCAGGATTATCAGAGCGGTCAAGTGCATACCCAGCATACCACTGAACTGGTTCCATTTATCTATGTGGGTCCAAGCTCTGCAACAATCGCAGAAGGTGGCGTATTGGCTGATGTCGCACCAACCCTGCTGAACTTGATGCAAATTCCGGTACCAGCTGAAATGCAGGGTCGCAATCTTATTGAGCTGCACGCTTAATCTTTTATAAAACAGGTATAAGAATGATAAAAACACATGGCAAGTCTGTAGTCTTATCCTGCTTACTGATGTGTTTGAGTCATTCCGCCTGGAGTGCTGTTTCGACCGAGATGGCACTCGATGAACTGGAAATGGATGAACAGGTCTATAATGAAATTCCTGTTACATCCATCCAGGAATTTGTTCAGATTTATGGCATCGTCAAAGATAATTATATTCAAGACAAAAATGACGATGTGCTTTTCCAGCAAGCCATTCAAGGTTTGGTGAGCGGCCTGGACCGCTATTCCCGCTATTTATCTCCTGAAGACTATAAACAGCTGCGTGAATATACTGAAGGTGATCTGGCCAGTATTGATTTTGATCTGCATTTTAATCCACAGCTAAAACAATGGATGGTACAAGGCCTAAGTCCGGATGCTGACTCTGCCAAACAAGGCCTTCGCAATGGTGTCACAGTTTATAAGATTGATGATCAGGTCTTGAGTGCGCTGAAACGTGAGCAGGTGCGAGATTTATTGACTGGTGCCATTGGCTCTACTTTAACGCTTCAGCTTTCTGCGCAAAGTGTACCGATTACACTGGTCCGCAATACCAAAGTGGATACCGAGATTAAATCGACTTTACACAGTAATCAGGTTCTGGTGCTGCAGGTCAAAGTTTTCCAGCAAGATACTGCTAATGAAATCAAGCGAATTATTGAAAGTTATTCAACCAATCGCCTGAAAGCAGTGCTGTTTGACTTACGTAATAATCCGGGTGGTTTATTGTCTGCGGCTGTTGAATCAGCAGATTTGTTCCTGAATCAGGGCATTATTGTCTCGACCAAGAGCCGTTCTGAAGGTAATCAGCAATTTCAGGCACTTCCAGGAATTGAATTTCAAAATCTGAAAGTCGGGATTCTAATCAATAACCGTTCGGCTTCCGCTGCAGAAGTATTTACTGCTGCTCTGAAAGAACATAATCGTGCCTGGGTGGTAGGGGAAAAGAGCTATGGCAAAGGGGTGGTGCAGAAACTGTTTCCTTTGAGCAATGGCTCTGCTTTGCAGATGACGGTGTCGCAATACTTTAGCCCGAGCGGCAATATGATTGAAGGACAGGGGATTCAGCCACATTTCACCTATCCTCTCGGTCAGGATGCGCGTGAGGAGAGCTATCTGGATCACGTCACAGACTTGCTGCTCCTGCAGAAATAATTATTCCTCTTCTTCGGTATCCAGTCCGAATTTTTTCAGACGATAACGTAAAGAGCGAAACGACATACCGAGTTTTTTGGCGGCCAATGTACGATTCCAATGCGTCAGATTCAAAGCATTCAGCAGAATTTCTTTTTCAATCTTTTCTAAATACAGTTCCAGACCTTCCTCGGGGAGTTTCTTGGGAATAATGATCTGATCCGTAGATGAGGTCGGCTCTGCCAGATTTGCCGTTTCTGATTGGACGGATACCGTATGACGCAGTGGAGCAGTTTGCAGATGCTGAAGATCAATCTTGTCTTCATCACTCAAAGTAATAGCTCGTTCAATAATGTTACGCAGTTCGCGTACATTGCCCGGATAGTATTGCTCCAGTAAAAATTCCTTGCTCCGTTCTGTCAGTTTTTTCGCAGGAATCTCCCATTCCTGACAGATCTTTTGAACAAAATGCTCAGCGAGGAGCAGAATATCTTGGCCGCGCTCACGCAGTGGTGGTAAGACCAGATCCATCACGTGAATACGGAAGAACAAATCCTGACGGAATTTGCCTTGTTGTACCAGCGCATCGAGATCCTGGTGGCTGGCGCTAATAACACGGAAATCGACATCAATTTCAGTATCAGAACCGACTGGACGAATGCGTTTTTCCTGGACGGCACGTAACAGTTTAACCTGCATAGATAGCGGTAATTCGGCGATTTCATCTAAGAACAAACTGCCTCCATGGGCAGACTGAATCAGTCCCTGTTTGTCCTGAGTCGCGCCAGTAAAGCTGCCTTTCTTGTGGCCAAACAGTTCACTTTCCATTAATTCAGTCGGGATTGCACCGCAGTTAATCGCGATAAAAGGCCCTTCATTGCGGTTACTAAGACGATGAACCAGATTGGCCACCACTTCCTTCCCGGTACCTGATTCGCCAGTAATAAATACGGGTGCCTGAGAGCGGGCAATTTTTTTCAAGGTGACACGTAATTGCTGAATAGGCAGGGATTGTCCAATTAGCAGCTTATGCTCTAATGAGTCATTGGAATTATTCTGATAATAGTCTACTGGTTTATTTAGCGCTTTTTGCAGCAGTTGTTCCAGATGCTTTTGATTAATCGGTTTGCTGACAAAGTCAAATGCACCTGCCTTGAGTGCAGCAATGGCAATTTCCATATTACCATAGGCCGTTAGAACAGCTACCGGAAGGTGAGGGGAATGCTGGTTAATCCAGTCCAGTAATTGCAGACCATTGCCATCAGGAAGATTTAGATCTGTCAGACAGGCATCATATTGATGATCCCTAAGACATTTTTTTGCATCTTCCAGACGATGAGCAATATGCGTACGGATTCCCATGCGCATCAATGACATTTGCATGAGGGTACATAGATCTTCCTCATCATCCACCAATAAAACCAGTGGTTGTTGTTCCACAATATTTCCCCTTATTCCTTTTATGCTGTCACACGTTGACAGCTAATCCGAAAGCATGCGCCCTGTTCTTGTGAAATGTAGTTGAGTTGTGCCTGATTGGCTTCACAAAAACTGTGTGATAAATATAGTCCGAGTCCCGTTCCATGGATAGACGTGCTGAAAAAAGGTTTAAATAATAATTCCTGATCATGGGTGGCAACACCAGAGCCAAAATCCCGGACATCTATCCATACCTTATGTTCATATGGGTGAATATTCAATTGAATATGGGGTGAATCCGGTGAATTATGCCGGATAGCATTACGAATCAGGTTAATTAGAATCTGACGTAACTGGGCCTCATCAAACTGAATTGCCAGTGGTACATCAATATTAAATTGAATCTGGTCCGCCACATCTGCTAAATCTTCCTGAATAAACAGTGGTATAAATTCATTCAGCTGAATTACGACTGGATGGGTTTCTTTATTCTTCACCATATTCAGGGTGTCCTGAATAATCCGGTCAATCCGGGTGGCCTGTCGGCTAATCATCTGATGCAGAACTTGTTGCTGTTCAGGTTCAGAATCGAGATAAAGATCATTGGCCTGTACAATGGCAGCCAGAGGATTGCGAATTTCATGGGCAATACTGGCGGAAAGCTGGCCTAGAGCAGCAAGCTTTAACTGTTGCACCTGCTGATTAAGTTTGCGGGCATCTTGCAGCACGAGGAGCGTCAGAGTCTGGTGCGGCACAATCAGCTTTTGTACCTGCACGTGAATATTATAACGACTCTGCTGGGATTCAAATTGAAACCGCTCGCCATTTTCCAGATTTTCAAAACGGATCAGTTCAAACAGGTCATTTTGAGATTGGTATAACGAAAATCTTTCATGGGCATACATTGGCTCAATGCCGAGCAGATGACAGGCAGCCGGATTACTGAGCACCACATGGTAATTCTCATCTAAAACCAGATAGCCGGTTTCAATCTGTTCCAGAATATAGCGGTTAATATTCTGTAAGCGATATAGTTCCAGCGATTGAGAAAAATTCAGGTTTTCCAGAATCTGAAAGCGCCGTACCGCAATTTGTCCTGAGCCATAGACGACAAAAAACAAAAAGGCCAGCAGGGCACTATTCCCGATATTGGTAAGCGAGGAAAAGGCAAAAATACTGCCGATAAAATGCTGGTAGATGATACTAATCACCGCAATCAGGGTGATGATCAGGGCCTTCTTGGCATCCAGTAATAATGAAGCTGAAAAAATGGTAATAACAAAAATCAGTCCGAGATGGACATTTGGACCCTGACTGGCCAAGGTCAATAAACTGAGAAAAAAGACATCGCTGGCAAAAATCAGAATGAACTGCGGCTGAATCAGGCGCTTTACCCATCTCAGCGTAAACAGCTGCACAGTATTGACGGCGACGCTAATCATTAAGGCATAGTGATAGAGTTTAGGATACTGATAATCTGTAGTCATATCAGGATAAGTCAGCAGAAAAATCAGCAACAGACCCGTGCTGATAATCAGGCGGTAGGCGCTATACCATAGGCCCAGATGATATTGATTCAGTTCAGAATAACTGGATGTTTGCGCCATAGGAACCGCATTAAGCAGAGGGTTAAATTAAGGTTTAATCAGGCCATAGCGCATTGCAAGATGGGTTAGTTTAACATCACTATCGATATTCAGTTTTTCGAAGATCCGGTAACGGTAAGTATTAACTGTTTTAACACTTACAAACAGCTTGTCGGCAATTTCCTGCGCGCTGATACAGTTCACTACCATCATGGCTACCTGCATTTCACGTTCAGACAGTGCGTCAAAAGGAGATTGCTGGGTATCGGACAGGTAAGAACTCGCCAGCTGTTCAGCAATGTCGGCACTGAAATATTTACCGCCCTGCATGACTTTATTGATGGCACGGACCATCTCTGATACAGGTGCACCTTTGGTGATATAACCTTTGGCACCTGCTTTCAATAATAGTGAAGGATAAGGTTCTTCAGCCAGGCCACTGACCGCAAGAACTTTGGTTTCAGGAGCAGTCTGTAGCAAACGGCGTGTGGTTTCTACACCACCGATACCTGGCATGTTGACATCTAACAGAACCACATTGGGATGATGCTGACGGACGAGGGTAATTGCTTCTTCACCAGATTCAGCCTGTCCAATCACCTGAACGTCCGCATGGTCTTCCAGCATTCTGCAAATTCCAGTACGAACTAATTCATGGTCGTCGACAACTAAAACTGTGATCACCTAGACTCTCCCTCATTAAAAAATCATTTTTTTGTTACATAAAGCAAAATAAGCTTGCAATGAAACTACAAAATTAGCAATCCTATTCGCAGATTAAATCTGAAACTTATCACATAGTGTCAAGAACAAAAAATGTTCGGCATTGTGTTTAAATGTAAGGCATATTAGAGGTAATACGCAAATCAATCTTACCTCTGTTAGTTGAGTGAAGGAATAGTGAAGAAAATAAACAAGTCTTTAAGGCATCTACTCGGCCTGTCCGTGTTAATCAGCATGAGCACGACAAGTTTTGCTGAAATCATTATGAATTCTGGCACAACAGAGGGCGGATCCAGCATCAGCTGGTCTTCTGATGAAGTCAATCAGCTCATGAATGATAATTTGAGCGTATCTGCTGCAGAACCTTCACCACCAGGTTCAGCAACTGTTACGACGACGATTCGTCAGGGCAGTGCACCAGCGCCAGTACCGACAAAACCTGTGCAGATTATTGATAATAGTCATTTTATTAATCAACCTGCTGTAAGTGCGCGTGCAGCTCTGGTGATGGATTCACAGACAGGTGAAGTGTTATTCAGTAAAAATACCAATAATGCTTACCCGATTGCGTCGATTACCAAATTGATGACTGCAGTAGTGATTTCAGATGCGCGTTTGAATATGTCTGAAAAAATTACCCTGCAACAGGCTGATTTTTCCTGTGCAGGCTGTAAGAGCTCAAGTTCTACCTTAAGAGCCGGGGACAGCATGAATCGTGCTGAAGCCTTATTATTTGCTTTGATGAAGTCTGAGAACCCGGCTGCAGCTGCATTGGCGCGTACTTATCCAGGCGGTCGTGCAGCCTTCATTGCGAAGATGAATGCCAAAGCTAAAGAGCTGGGCATGAATTCAACCCATTATATGGAATCTACTGGCCTGCATCCTGGCAATGTGTCTTCTGCACGTGATTTGGGGATTCTGGTCAATACCGCTTCACAGTATGGCCTGATCCGTCAATTCTCTACCACTGCCAGCTATGATTTCAACCTGGGTTACCGTGTATTGAAATCCAACAACACCAATTCACTGGTGCGTAATGGCGGTTGGAATATCAATCTGTCTAAAACCGGTTATATTAATGAAGCAGGACGTTGTGTCGTCATGCACACCACCTTGAATAACCGTCCTGTGGTGGTCGTGGTATTAGGTGCGGATTCAACTGCTGCACGTACCAATGATGCGACTCGTCTGATGACTTGGGTATCTAGCCTGCCTAAACAACGTGTTTAATCTTTTTTAAGCGCATATAAAAAGCCCTGCAATTGCAGGGCCTTTTATTTCAATCTAAATTACATATTAGAAAGAATTGATTCACGAACCTGTTCTAAAGTTGCGTCAATTGAAAGCATTACGGCATCAGAACATTGTTTGATCGCAGTATCCGGATCTTTCAGACCGTTACCAGTTACAGTACACACGATCACAGAACCTTCAGCAATTTTACCTGCTTTAATGTCACGGATTGCGCCACCGATTGAAGCTGCAGATGCAGGTTCTACGAATACGCCTTCATACATAGAAAGAAGACGTTGCGCTTCCAGAATCTCGGCATCAGTCAGTTCATCGAACCAGCCTTTAGAATCACGAACAACCGCTTTCGCATGGTTCCAGCTTTGTGGATTACCGATACGGATTGCAGTTGCAACAGTCTCAGGATTTGCAACAGGTGCACCACGAAGGAAAGGTGCGGCACCAGAAGCCTGGTAACCTACCATTGTTGGCAGACCTTCAGGTTTAGGACCAGTGAAGGCATCAGTAGCAGCATCGTAAACCACTTGCTCAAACTCGCCAGCAGGCTGATTTGCAACCGCTTCGGTATAACCCATCCAGTGCGCAGTAATGTTACCCGCATTACCTACAGGCAGGCAGTGGTAATCTGGTGCACGGCCCAATTCATCCACGATTTCGTAAGCAATGGTTTTTTGACCTTGCAGACGGTATGGGTTGATTGAGTTCACGATAGTGACAGGTGCTTTGTCAGCGATTTCTTTTACCAGACGCATACCGTCATCGAAGTTACCGCGGATTTGCATGGTGATCGCACCATACATCATCGCTTGCGCCATTTTACCCATCGCAATTTTGCCTTCTGGGATTAAAACAAACGCCTTGATACCTGCACGCGCTGCATAAGCTGCTGCAGCTGCTGAAGTATTACCTGTAGAAGCACAGATAATCGCTTTAGAGCCTTCTTCAACCGCTTTTGTTACCGCCATGGTCATACCACGGTCTTTAAATGAACCAGTCGGGTTTAAGCCCTCGTACTTCACATAAATTTCAACATTTTTGCCAATAATGCGCGGAATATTCGCAAGCTTAATCAGTGGCGTGTTACCTTCACCCAGAGAAACGGCTTTAGTAGTTGCAGACACTGGTAAACGGTCGCGATAGCGGTCAACTAAACCAGTATAACGATTGGCATTCGACATGATGATGTTCCAATTGTGTAGAGCTTGGCAAGGGGAGAGTGTCCCCTCGACCCGATTAATTATCAAGCGATTCTAAACGAATTCGTACAATTTCGCCATGAATGACAGGAAGAGCTTGAATTTGTTTTAACGCTTCATCCATTTTCGCTTCCTTGACTGGATCAGTCAGGATCACGATAGGAATAAGATCTTTCAGACGTGACTGCTGCAGAATTGCATCAATACTGATGCCTTCGCGGCTTAGAATAGAGGTTACTTCAGCCAGTACTCCGGTTTGATCTTCAGCATTGATCCGGATGTAGTATCCAGTCGTCATTTCTTCACGTGGCAGGATTGGCAGGTCACTTAAGCTTTCAAAAGCCAGTTGTGGAATTGTACCAGCACCATCTTCAGTATAAGAAATATCACGTACGATATCCACGACATCTGCGACTACTGCAGAAGCTGTAGGACCTGCACCCGCACCTGCACCGTAATACAGTGTAGGACCAACCGCATTGGCTTGAACCAGAACTGCATTTTTTACACCATTCACATTAGCGATCAATTGCTCTTCAGGAATCAGGGTAGGGTGTACACGGAGTTCGATACCAGTTTCAGCACGACGGGCAATACCGAGGTGTTTAATACGGAAGCCCAAGTCTTCAGCATATTTCACGTCTTGTGCAGTAATTTTGCTGATGCCTTCAGTAAAGACTTTATCAAACTGCAACGGAATACCAAAAGCAATAGAGGCCAGTAATGTCAGTTTGTGTGCTGCATCGATGCCTTCTACATCGAAGGTTGGATCTGCTTCTGCATAACCCAGTTCTTGCGCTTCTTTCAGTACATCAGCAAAGGCACGGCCTTTATCTCGCATTTCAGTCAGGATGAAGTTACCTGTACCGTTGATGATACCAGCCAGCCAGTCAATCTTGTTGGCTGCCAGACCTTCACGCATCACTTTAATAATTGGAATGCCGCCAGCTACCGCTGCCTCGTAAGCAATTTGCACAGCGTTGTCATCGGCAAGTTTGAACAGTTCATTTCCATGTTCAGCCAATAGGGCCTTGTTGGCAGTTACGACCTGTTTGCCATGCAGAATGGCTTCTTTAATCACTTCATAAGCAGGGTGAATACCGCCCATGACTTCAACCACCACATCTACATCAGGTTGACGTACGATATCGAGCAGATCTGCACTTTGTTTGACTGATTCAGGTAGATCCAGATCAGGACGCGGACGACGCGTACCAACATGGGTAATTTGAATTTCACGACCGGTGCGACGTTTAATCTCAGCAGCATTTTCTTTTAATAGTTTAAGGGCACCACCACCCACAGTACCAAGACCGAGGATTGCCAGACGAACTGGTTTCACGTCACACTCCAAATATAAACAGTTTTTTACGAGAGCCTAGATCATAGCTAAAAAAGCGGCCTGACTCTAGGGTCATTTCAGAATATCTTCATCTATAAAATAAAGTTAAATAACTAATTAAAATGAGTTATTTAAGTCGATCCAATAATTCTGATGTGCTCATATAGCCACCGAGGTAAAGTCCTTCAGAACTGTATACGCCCGGCGTACCATTGACACCAATATTAAGACCCATTTGATATTGATCTTTCACAGGATTTTTACAAGTCGTTGGTGTGATAGATCCACCGGCAATGGCTTGATCGAAGGCTGCACGACGATCGGAATTACACCAGATGGCTTCCATGGCAGGCATATGCTGCTCGCCACGTGGCCAGGCAATATAGCGTACTTCGATGCCTTTGCTGTTCATTTCATCCATCTGTTCATGGAATTTGTGACAATACGGACAGCTGACATCGGTAAAGACATAGATCACATGCTTGGTTTTGCCTTTGGCTGGATAAATCAGCAGGTCTTCCGCTTTAAGGTTTGCAAAGATTTTCTTGTTGACGTCAGATTGCAAAGTTTCACTGACATTGTGCAGCTCTTTATCTCCAAGGCGAATGACATCGCCCTGAATCAGATATTTGCCATCATTTGTCACATAGACGGGTGCCATACCTTCCAGGCTGACCCATGACATGTTGGGTACTTCAGTGGTTTTAATACCCGTGATTTTTGCGTTAATTCCCGCTTTTTTTAAATGACCTTCGAGCGTTGAAATCAGGCGTTGCTGTGCATTACGTTCGCTAAGGTTAGAGGCTTCACCCGTCGCCGGTGCACTTGCTGTAAGCGTATCTTGCTTTTTATCTGAATTATTGGAATTGGAACATGCGCTCAGTCCCAGACCGGTAGCAAGCAGACAAGCGATAAAAATTTTGGTGCGGGCAAATGTCATAATAACCCTTTTTTTTCTTGGACTAAAAACAGAGCATTAGCATAGCAAAAAAAGATAGAGCTACGTCAAACTTCTCAGTTTATTCTATTCAAATCAGCTCTTAAGCCCGTGGATGATGGGTTGCATGCAGTTGCTGCATTCTAACTTGTGCCACATGGGTATAGATCTGTGTGGTGGATAAATCACTATGACCTAGCAACATTTGTACTACCCGTAAGTCAGCGCCATGATTAAGTAAATGCGTGGCGAAGGCATGACGCAAAGTATGTGGAGACAGTTCAGCCTGAATTCCGGCTTGTAGTGCATAGCGTTTAATGGCATACCAGAAATTCTGCCGGCTCATGATGCCGCCATGCTGGGTGAGGAACAGATAATCAGTCGCTGTCTTATACAATTGCGGGCGTGCTTCCTGCAGGTATTTTTCCACCCATTCACAGGCCATCTGTCCCATCGGCACCAGACGTTCTTTATTGCCTTTACCGACAATACGCAAATAGCCCTGTTTTAAATTAATCAGATCCAGACGCAGATTAATCAGTTCTGTCACCCGTAAACCGCACGCATAAAGCACTTCAAACATAGCACGATCACGTAAACCGAGGGCAGTATTAATATCGGGTGCATGAATCAGTGCTTCGACATCAGCTTCAGACAGGTCTTTGGGCAGGGCACGGCCCAGCTTCGGTGTTTTATGAGCAGCAACCGGATTGTCACTCCGCAGTTTTTGTTCCCGCAGGAATTTATAAAAAGAACGTAAGGCGGACAAACATCGTGCAATTGAACGTGGACTTTTTTGCTGTTTGGTCAGTTCAATCAGTACATCGGAAATATCGTCATGGTTCCATTCTGGTAAAGGTTTAACCAGACATTCGGCACACTGGATCAGATCAGACAAATAGGCATTTCGGGTATGAGGGCTCACTGTCTGGGCAATCAGATAATCGCGAAAACCCTGTAAGTAACTGAAAGCTTCAGGAATCTGAACTGGACTAGGAATGCGAGGTTTTTTATTCAGCATGATGTTTAATGAAGATAATTTTAAAAGCGAGAAGCCTGATTGCTCATCTCCACTCTAGTTTAATTTTACGAACATGTCGATGTGCTATACAGCTAAGAAGAAATGTAATTAATACTTATTTGTTAATTATTCTCATTTGTTTGTATACTGTACAAAAGTCTTAGGAATTTTCACGGTGCGTTTGTCTGATTTGAAAGCAAAACAAACTGCCATCATTCGAAAAGTTAATCGAACTACTGATGGTAAAGGCGCTTCCCACGATGTTGTGGCCAGTCGCTTGGAAACTTTAGGTTTTGTACCAGGGACTCAGGTACAAGTCATTACCAAAGGTATTTTTGGTGGGGATCCGATTCTTATTCAGGTGGGGTTTACGCGTTTTGCTTTACGAAAATCGGAAGCGGCCAAGATTGAAATTGAACAGGGAGCGGCGGCATGAGTGATACCTTACGTATTGCCCTTGTCGGTAACCCAAACTGCGGTAAAACTTCTTTATTCAACCATTTAACCGGATCTCGTCAAAAGGTCGGCAACTATGCCGGGGTTACGGTTGAACGTAAAGTCGGGAATTTTACACTTCCTTCAGGCAAACCGGTACGCGTACTGGATCTGCCAGGAACTTATAGTCTGGATGCGACCAGCCCGGACGAAGAAATTACCCGTAATGTGGTTCAGGGTAAAATTGCAGAAGAAGGCCAGCAGGATACTTTCCTGTGCGTTGTAGATGCAACCAACCTAAAACTGCATCTGGGACTGGTACTGGAAATGATTCAGCTAGGTCGTCCAATGCTGGTGGTGCTAAACATGATGGATGAAGCGCGCCGTCGCGGGATGCAGATTAATACCCAGAAACTGTCTGAACGTCTGGGTGTGCCAGTGGTTGAGACCGTTGCCGTGCGTACTTCAGGCATTGAAAACCTGAAAAATGCACTGGATAAAAACAAATTTTCTGCCCCGCAAACTGAACTCAGCGGTTTGAGTGGCGATCACCATCATCAGATTGCCAGCATTCTGAAAGATGTGGTGAATTATGCCGATCAGGAAGATAAACGTACTGATTTTCTGGACAAGATATTCCTGCATCCGGTATTGGGCCTGCTTAGCTTAGCCATTATGATGTTTGTGGTGTTTCAGGCGGTCTTTGCTTGGGCTGCGCCATTCATGGATGGGATTGAAACTTTCTTCGGCTGGTTGGGGGAGTACATGGGTGGACTGATCGCTCATCCTTTATTAAACAGCTTGGTGGTTGACGGGATTATTGCCGGCGCGGGTGGGGTAGTGGTCTTTCTGCCGCAGATTCTGATTCTGTTCTTCTTTATTCTGGTACTAGAAGAGTCCGGCTATTTACCACGTGCCGCCTTCCTGCTGGATAAATTGATGTTTAAGGCAGGTCTTTCGGGCCGAGCCTTTATTCCATTATTGTCCAGCTTTGCCTGTGCCGTACCGGGAATTATGGCTTCAAGAACGATTAGTGACCCACGTGACCGTCTGACCACGATTTTTGTGGCGCCACTGATGACCTGTTCGGCACGTCTGCCAGTATATGCTTTGCTGATTGCAGCCTTCATTCCTGAGCAAACCGTGTGGGGCTTCATGAATCTGCAAGGTTTGGTGTTATTTGGTCTGTATATGGCCGGTATTCTAAGTGCACTGATTGTTTCCTTTATCCTGAAATTTTTCCATAAGGACAAGTCACAGCATATGCTGTTGATGGAGCTGCCAAGTTACCGTTTCCCGGATGTGAAAAACGTCTGGATTGGTTTGCTTGATCGCGGCAAAATATTCTTGAAGCGTGTCGGTGGCATCATCTTTGCGCTATCCATTCTGCTTTGGTTCCTGTGTACGTTCCCGCAACCACCAGAAGGTGCAACTTTACCGGATATCGATTATTCCTTTGCCGGGATGCTGGGCCATGTGATGCAACCTATTTTTGCACCATTAGGCTTTAACTGGCAGATCTGTATTGCACTGATTCCGGCGATGGCAGCGCGTGAAGTTGTCGTGGCAGCACTAGGTACGGTTTATGCCTTGTCTGCAGTCGATGAAGATGCCATGTCTGAGGGTCTGGCGGCACTGATTAGTGGCGGCGGTGATTTGGGCTGGTCGATCGCGACCGGCTTGTCTCTACTGGTATGGTTTATTTATGCACCACATTGTCTGGCGACCTTAGCCACTGTGAAGCGTGAAACCGGTTCATGGAAAACGGTCAGCTTTATGACCTTCTACCTGTTTGGTTTGGCATATTTCATGTCATTCCTGACTTATCAAATTGCATCACATTATTTGGGTTAAACTGGCTGAAGGGAAACCTTGGCTAGATCTGAATGATCATGTGAATGGGAGATTGAGATGATTGAAATTCTGATTGTAGCGGTACTGGTTGTCTGGAGTGCGCTCGTGGTATTTAAAAAGGTATTTCCGAATACTTCACGCTCAGTCTTCCAGAAGTTGTCTGATGCCTGTGCAGCCAAGGACTGGCATACGCTGGCGAAATGGTTAAAACCGGCTATGGCCAGTGGCTGTGGCGGTAACTGTGCCTGTCCGGCATCGGAGCAAAGTTCGGATGCTAAGCCTAAAGCTCAGGCAGTGAAATGGAAGTAAACTTTCATTCTGTTTGAGAATAAAAACTGAGCATGCAAATGAGTAGGGAGCTTAGAAATAAGCTCCCTAATTTTTTATTTTTTAAAAACTTATTAATTTATCTAGGTGAAAAGAATCCACTATTTTTCTATATTATGAATGGAAGCGTTATCTGATTTTCCTTTCAAGTTATGGATAGCATAGTCTTAACTTTTATTCCCATGATGGCTCCAATAAAAATTTATTAATTATTAAACCGATTAAAGATGAAGATTTAACGATATTTTTTTACGCCCTGACACAAAAAATGCCAGAGAAAGTCAAAACAGAAAAAGCATTCAAAACAGCAAAGTGCTACCATTTCGTCAGTTTTAAAATAGACCAGAAAATGGGGCGAAAATGTTAATACAACGTGGTGGATTAAAAGTCGTTGCAGGACTCGGGATTTCAGGTGTTGCAGCGGTCAACTTCTTACATGACCAGGGCTACCGCGTTGCAGTAACGGACTCAAGAGCCACCCCTCCGGGACATGACCAGATTCCTGCGGAAGTACAGACCAGTTTTGGCAAGTTTGACCAGAATCTGTTGCTCTCTGCCGAAGAAATTATCATCAGCCCGGGACTCGATCCAAAACTGCCTGAAATCCAGGCAGCACTAGATCAAGGTATTCCTGTGGTAAGTGAAATCCAGATTTTACGTCGTGCGACTGATAAGCCGATTGTGGCGATTACCGGTTCCAATGCCAAAAGTACCGTAACTACTTTAATCGGTCTGATGGCAGCGAATGCGGGTAAAAAAGTGGCGGTTGGGGGGAATCTTGGTCGTCCAGCACTGGATCTGACCAAAGATGATCCTGAACTGTATATTTTGGAGTTGTCGAGCTTCCAGTTAGAAACCACATCAAACTTGCAGGCTGAAGTGGCTGTTGTTCTGAATATGAGTGAAGACCATCTGGATCGTCATGGCGACATGATGGGTTATCACACCGCCAAACACCGTATTTTCCAAGGCGTGAAAAAAGTGGTGTTTAACCGTGATGATTCACTGACCCGTCCACTGGTTCCAGATGCAACACCGATGCAGAGCTTTGGTTTGAATGCACCGGACATCAACCAGTACGGTATTCTCAAAGATAAGGATGGCACGATCTGGCTGGCACGTGGTCGTGAACGTCTGCTCAAAAGTTCTGACATGTACATTCAAGGTACCCATAATGTGGCGAATGCCTTGGCTTGTCTGGCTCTAGGTGAAGCAATTGGCCTGCCAATGGACGTTATGCTGGATACGTTAAAAACCTTCAAAGGTTTGGAACATCGCTGCGAATTTGTTAAAGAAGTCAATGGGGTACGTTATTATAATGACTCCAAAGGAACCAATATTGGTGCAACACTGGCAGCACTTGATGGCTTGGGCATGGCAATCGAAGCTCAAGGTGGTAAAGTTGCCATTATTCTTGGCGGTCAGGGTAAAGGTCAGGACTTTACTGCTTTACGTGACTCATTATCTAAGTATGCAAAAATAGCTGTATTAATTGGTGTGGACCGTCCAATTATTGAAAAAGCCATTGCGGGTACAACTGAGCTGGTGCATGCAGAAAGCCTGCAGGAAGCAGTAGAAATTTGTCAGAAGCGCACTCAGGCACATGATGTCGTGTTATTGTCTCCTGCATGTGCAAGTTTTGACATGTTCTCCGGTTATCCGGAACGTGGTCGCAAGTTTGTGGCCTATGTGAATGAACTCAATTAAGAATAACAAGGATTCGTGATATGGCTGAGTTTGCTCAGACTGCGATCAATAAAATTAATCAATTTTATCAGCAGTGGGTACCTAAGTTACCCGCTGAAGTTAATCCGCGTAATGTGCTGATTTTTTGTGTGCTGGCTTTGCTGTGCATCGGTTCGATCATGGTGGCATCGGCTTCGATGCCTTATGCGGAACGGATGCATGAGAATGCTTTCCATTATGTGACCCGACATGCGATCTCGATTCTGGTTGCGGCGGGTGCAGCCTTTTTAGCCTATAAAGTTCCATTAAAAGTCTGGTTCAATAACACTTTCTTTTTATGGATTATTACCATTGTTTTGCTGGTCGCCGTACTCTTTGTCGGGACTGAAGTAAACGGCTCCAAGCGCTGGATTCGGGTAGCCGGTTTTACCTTGCAGGCTTCCGAAGTCGCTAAGGTCATGATGGCGATTTTTACCGCTGACTATGTAGTCCGTCGTGCTGAAGAGGTTCGTAATAATATCAAAGGCTTGGTACGATTAAGTGCCATCATGGGTGCAACCGTTGGCCTGATTATTCTTGAGCCTGACTTAGGGGCAACAGTGGTAATCACCCTGACCATGCTCGGTGTATTCTTCCTGGCTGGTGCACCCTGGATTCAGTTCGGTGTCGCTTTTATTACTTTATTGGGTGCATTTGCTGCTGCGATTGCTCTGGAACCTTATCGTTTACAACGTTTATTGTCTTTCTCGAATCCTTGGGAAGATCCGCTCGGTACCGGTTATCAGCTTTCTAATGCCTTGATGGCGTTTGGTCGTGGTGAATGGACCGGAGTAGGGCTAGGCCATAGTATCCAGAAAATGTCATATCTGCCGGAAGCGCATACTGACTTTATGTTGGCGATCTTAGGGGAAGAATTTGGTTTCTTGGGTATTTCTACCATTCTGATTCTGTCCTTTACCGTGATGGTCTGCTGTATCCGGATTGGACATCGTGCCTTGCAGCATCAATACTTGCGCGCAGGTTATCTGGCTTATGGGATCAGTATCATTTTCCTGTTACAGATTCTGGTAAACGCCGGGATGAATATGGGTCTATTGCCAACCAAAGGTTTGACCCTGCCATTTATTAGTTATGGTGGTTCATCACTCATTGTCTGTGCAGTGATGATCAGTTTGATTCTGAAAATTGACTCAACTACTCAACAAGTTAATCCAAGTCGGGAAGAATCAAGCTTCTAGATTAGACGGACGCTGTGGATCGGGCTGAGCATGGTTAAGCACTGTGCTCGGCATGACAGTTCCACAGTTCAGGCAACGCACAAAAGTACTTTTTGCCTTAGAAAGTGGAACTAGCGGAATAAAAAATAAAGAAAAATAATTACGCTGCTGTTTGAGTTCATACCCAGAACGGGTTCGGCAGACTGGACAAAGAAACTGACTTTTCTCAATGACCTTGGTTTTCGGTCCTACACCAAAAATAAAAAACATTTTTATGACCCTCACTCGCCTGTGTTATTGCTTTTAGCTTAAGTGAAAACCCGTTTTTATAAATAGTGACCTTGTAGCTCAGTTGTATGCGGGATTCGGGAGATATCCCATTGTGCGACGGCTTGTTCGAGCATACGAGCAGGGCGATCCAGTTCTACGGGCGCCTGACAGAGGGCTTGAAGTGCCTGTTGCAAGAGCAGGGGAGCTTGATCAAGATCCAGTGCTTGCGCCAGATTTTGCTTGGACAGTTTCTGGCCCTGATCATTCATTGCCAGTGGTAAATGCATATAGCTTAAACGCGGATAACCCAACAATTGACCCAGATAAATCTGACGTTCCGTGTTGTCCAAAAGGTCTGCACCACGGACTACATGGGTCATGCCTTGCAGATAGTCATCGACCACAACTGCCAACTGATAATTCATGATGCCATCACGGCGTTTTAAGACAAAATCGCCCAAGTCCTTTTTCAGTTGTGAGCAGTGTCGGCCTTGCAGACGGTCTTCAAAACAGATTTCAACATCTTCAACCTTGACCCGAATTGCCTGATGTTCAAAAGGCAAACCTAAGTCACGACAGGTGTCCTGATAAATATGATTGGAACCCAGCATTTTACGGGTACATTGACAGGCATAGACCAGACCCTGCTGGCGCAGTTGCTGGATCACATTTTCGTAAATATCCAGACGATCTTTCTGATAAATGATTTCACCATCTGGCTCGAATTCAAAAGCATCCAAGGCACGCAAAATATGTTCTTCGCTGCCGGGATAAATTCGCGGGATGTCGGTATCTTCAATGCGGACTAGCCAGCGCCCCTGATGGGCTTTGGCATCGCAGTAACTAGCGACTGCGGTAATGAGGGAACCAAAATGCAAAGGGCCGGTTGGCGATGGCGCGAACCGGCCCACGTAATTCTCTTCAGCTTTCCCTTCCTTTGATAAAGGGAGGGTCAGGGAGGGATTACTTAAAGACATGCTTAACCGTTATTTTGCTTCTCTTTGATCTCTGCCAAAGTTTTGCAGTCGATACATAAAGTTGCAGTTGGACGTGCTTCTAGACGGCGCAGACCAATTTCGATACCACAAGTTTCACAGAAACCGTAGTCATCGTTTTTAATCGCTTCGATAGATTGCTCGATTTTGCGGATCAGTTTACGTTCACGGTCACGAGTACGAAGTTCGATGGCAAATTCTTCTTCCTGAGTCGCACGGTCATTTACATCAGGGAGTGCAGTGTTTTCGTCTTGCATCGTATTTAAAGTACGATCAACTTCTGACATCAGTTCAGCTTTCCATGCCATCAAGATTTGGCGGAAGTGTTCAAGCTGCCCTTCAGACATGTATTCTTCATTTTTTTTAGGTTGATAAGGTTCAATACCAAATAAGCTAGCAGTAGAACCACCCTCAGTCGTTTTCGGCTTAGATTTGCGCACACGTTTTGTAGGTTTTTCCTCTACAACATCAGTTTGTTCGTCTAAGACTTGATTTTGGTTGTCATTCGCCATTTAGGGCATTCCTCATCATATGCGTATGTTAATACGCAAAAAATATGGTGATATGCAATTTTTATCCACCCTGTAGAAAGATTATCCTCCTACGGGGGTCGTCATCATATAGACTTTTTATGCTTTTTGATAGTCTTTGATGTCTGGATTATAGATATCACATTTCCTTTGGTTGCAATAAAGTAATTCAAAAAAAATAAAATGCAAAGTTAATAACCTGAAATTTCGGTATTAATATTTTGCTGGCTTAAGGTCACACGTTCGATATGTGTATCGAACTCCCCATTTTGTTTCAAATGTAATACACGATAGCCAGGTGCCGCCTGGTCTAGCGCGAATTCATCACTCTTGGGTTTGAACTGTACGCTGGTTGATGGCGTCGATAAAAACTGGATACCGTGCCATTCATTGCAGGAATCCTGATGCACATGACCAAACAGAACCAGCTTCACATTCTGGTGCCGGGCCAGTACATCTTTTAGATCTTCGGCATTCTTTAGCCGGTGCTGGTCAATCCAGTGCGACTTCATCGCAAAAGGATGATGATGGCAAGCCACAACCACATGCTGATTACGATATTCAAGCAATAATTGGTCTAGCTGTTCCAGTTGAGCCTGCTCTACCCAACCATCTATCCGATCCTGGACTGCACTATTTAGTAAAATCAGGGTCCAGTTGCCAAAATGAATCGCATGAGCCTGATCTCGATCCTGATAAAAAGGAAAGACATTGATGTCATCATGATTGCCCGGAATCTGGTAATAGGGCACCTGGCAAGACTGGATATATTTTAAATAACGTGTATAGGTTTCTGCGACCGGCACCTGTGCCAGATCACCGGTATGTACGAGTGCATCCATTTCTGGAAAATTGTGCTGAATATGCTGCATGACTTCATGGAAGCTCTGCTCGGGATTCATATTCGCGAATTCCAGATTGGGCTGATCCATCAAGTGGGTATCAGAAATCTGGATAATGGTCCATTCTTGTGGCGATGCAGGACTGAATTGTTCCGATGTCATGTCTGCCCCCTTAAACCTGATGGGACAGCCTGTTGATGCTGTTGTAGCCATTGTAAGGCCATAATCACAGGTGCATTTCTCAAGCGACCATTATTCAGCAGGGTCGGAATATCGGCATAATCCAGAATGTGCAGCTGGATATTTTCCCCTTCATCCGGCATACCAAAAACACCGCCTTCTTCAGGCAGTTCAGTCTGGGCGACATAAAGATGAAACAGTTCCGAGCAGGCACCGGCAGAAGGGTAGAAACTGAAAAGATGCTGTAAGGAATCAACAGTGCAGCCTGACTCTTCGAAAGCTTCGCGGCGAATACAGGTCTCAGGCGTTTCATCGCCATCCAGTACACCGGCAATGACTTCTAGTTGCCATGGCGTATCCTGATCATCCAGCCCGCCAATACGGAACTGTTCAATCAAGCCGAATTTTTGCTGTTGATCGTTATACAGCAGTACCCCAGCGGCTTCAGGACGATGGATGAGCTCACGCTGCAATGCAGGTGTATAAGATTCCTGATGGAAGACACGATGACGTAACGTGACTTTTTCCACCTGAATAAATCCCCGATATAAAAACTCACGGGCCTCTATCCTAAAATCTTTTTTATTATAAGAGGCTTGTTTAATAATATTCATAACTCAGAAAAGGATGAAATAACTTATTTTTTTCATCCTATCTGAGATTTTTATGAAAACAACTGTTTTTTTTACGGTTTTACACCTTGTGGTACAATTTTTGACCAGAGCTGTGGAAATCGTTTTTCATCTGGTTGAGGCCGGCTTCAATCTCTGCCTGCGTTACAGCCGGGGTTTCATCAGCAGATAACTGGCTGGCATAATCCCGCACATTCTGGGTGATTTTCATTGAACAGAACTTTGGTCCGCACATTGAGCAGAAGTGAGCCGATTTATGTGCCGCTTTGGGCATGGTTTCATCATGCATGCTGCGTGCTGTGTCCGGATCTAGACTCAAGTTAAACTGATCTTCCCAACGGAATTCAAAGCGGGCTTTGGACAGGGCATTGTCACGCGCTTGTGCTCCCGGATGGCCTTTGGCCAGATCAGCAGCATGTGCAGCAATCTTGTAGGTAATGATGCCATCTTTGACATCTTTCTTGTTCGGCAAGCCTAAATGTTCTTTCGGTGTCACGTAGCAAAGCATTGCCGTACCGTACCAGCCAATCATCGCGGCACCAATCGCCGAAGTAATGTGGTCATAACCCGGTGCGATATCTGTGGTTAATGGCCCAAGTGTATAGAAAGGTGCTTCCTTACAGACTTCCAGCTGCAGATCCATATTTTCCTTGATCATATGCATCGGTACATGCCCCGGACCTTCGATCATCACCTGAACATCATGTTCCCAGGCACGATGCGTTAGTTCACCCAAAGTGCGCAGTTCAGCAAATTGTGCTTCGTCATTGGCATCCTGAATACAGCCCGGACGTAAGCCATCCCCGAGGCTGAAAGACACATCATAGGCTTTCATGATTTCGCAGATTTCATCGAAATGGGTATAGAGGAAGTTTTCCTGATGATGGGCCAGACACCACTGTGCCATGATCGAACCACCACGTGACACAATACCAGTCAGACGATTCGCGGTCAGCGGTACATAACGCAATAACACACCGGCATGAATCGTGAAGTAATCCACGCCCTGTTCAGCCTGTTCAATTAAAGTATCTTTAAAAATTTCCCAAGTCAGGTCTTCGGCTACACCGTTAACTTTTTCTAGTGCCTGATAAATTGGTACGGTACCAATTGGCACTGGTGAGTTGCGAATAATCCATTCACGAGTTTCATGGATATTTTGACCAGTCGACAGATCCATAATGGTGTCGGCACCCCAGCGGGTGGCCCAGGTCATTTTTGACACTTCTTCTTCAATACTTGAACCTAGTGCGGAGTTCCCGATATTGGCATTGATTTTCACCAGGAAATTGCGCCCGATGATCATTGGTTCCAGTTCAGGGTGATTGATATTGGCAGGAATAATGGCACGGCCTGCAGCGACTTCCTGACGGACAAATTCAGGGGTGATTTCCTGTAAATTTTTGGCACCAAAATTCTGTCCCGGATGCTGGCGCATATCGGTACCTTCCAGCTGACGCAGGTTTTCCCGAATCGCAATATATTCCATTTCCGGCGTAATAATGCCCTGTTTGGCATAGTGCATCTGGGTCACATTCTGGCCAAGTTTAGCCCGGCGTGGTTTCTGGATATGGGCAAAGCGGATATTGGCAGTACGGATATCGCGCAGACGTTGGCGACCAAACTCAGAACTTAAATCATCTAGCATTTCTGTGTCATTACGCTGTTCAATCCAGCCTTCACGCAGATTTGGCAGGCCTTTATTCAGATCAATTTCAACGTTTGGATCGGTATAAACCCCTGAAGTGTCATAGACCATCAACGGTGCATTATATTCACCGCCCAGACCAGTCGGGGTTTCGCTGAGAGAAATTTCCCGCATCGGCACCTGAATATCAGGACGTGAGCCTTGTAGATAGACTTTACGGGAAGCAGGCAGAATGCGGGTCAGATCACGCGCTTCCTGTTCGTGTGGAGTAAGGGGTGTTTCAGAAGAAAGATTCGTTAACTGGCTCATTGCAATGATCCTTATGAATGACATCAACGAATCAAGCACGACCAAAAACGTGGACAGAATTATCTGAGTAGATAAAACAAGGGTAGTCGTTTTTAGATGGCTTGATTCCTACGCAGGTATTAACCTGATCAGGTTCAACGGTACTCACTATCAAATGGCCGATAAGGCTGATTTAAGTGATCTCAGCGAGTTATTACTCGCGCTCCGTCAAGCGAAGTTAAATCTTAGCTTAGTTGGTATTTAAAAAGTAGCTTTAAATTGGGAGGGGTTGCTGATTTTCGGCTATCTCATCGATTTTTAAGAAAAGATTGTTTTAAAGACAGATCGCATCCTTAAAGCAGTCTTTACCATAGTTCTGTGAGGGTGGGGTGACTTGAGCATAATATAAAATCTGTTCAGTGCTGGAACGGTCACGATATTCCGCAGCTAAGGCACGCTGACGCTGTTCAGGATTCATGTCCAGAAACTCTAAAAATAATTGCGCCTGTGTCGATAACTTGGATTTCTGACCACGCGCTAGACCAATAATAGTTTCCAGATGGCTGGTTTCTACTGAATAACGGTCACGATAATCCTCAGAGATTGACGATTGCTCGCTGCCTCTGAACAGGAAATAAGTATATTGTTTCAGCAGATATTCGGCATCACGCTGATAACTGCTTTTTGGATAGGTTTGCAGATAATCTTCCCAGAATAGAGCGCGAGCGGCAATATTGGCAGCTTCAAGCTGTAAGCGTTTTTCGACCAAGACCGGTTCCATATTCTGCTCAGCCAGATTTTCAATAAATACCTTTTCGGCAGCTGGTAAATACGGCGCAAAGATACGTACCAGATATTCCGGACTACGACGATATTGTAGCGTGCCATTGCCCTGATCCAGCAGTTCTACATAGGCCTGACCTTTATGCTTCAATAAATACTGGTCGCGTGTGGTCAACTGTTCAAAGTGGCTTTGCTGAATAGTAGGATGCTGAGCCATATCTAAGGCATATTGCTCGAAAGCACGCTGCTGAAATTCGGTACGTTCCACATGCAGGAAGCGTTGATACATTTCGGTAGAACGCTGCATCAGGTGTTTCTGCTCGGCCAGTTCCATGAGCGGCAGACACACTTTAAGGTCCTGATTAATCTGTTCCAGCGCAAAAGTGGTGCGCTGTTCATTAATCTGGGACATGTTTTTTTCAATATTTTCACACATGAGGGTGAAATCGTTCGCGGGAGATTGAACGGTTTTAACCTCGGCCTGTTCCATTTCAACTTGCGGTTCTGAGGATTGCTGGCATCCGCCTACGAACAGCAAGCTGCTGAAAACAAAACAAACTTTGAACATCGAATGAATTCGCGTTAACACTATGCTTCAGGACTCTATATAGATGAAATCAGAAATAACTGCCTTACTGGGAGCTATATTGTATAGATCTAATTCAAGTTCTATGTGTAGTATTGTGAATGGCTTTGTTAAGCTAGGATGCGGGATGGGGAAAATAGGAGGAATATTGAATAAAATCGTGGATCTATAAGAGAAAATTAATAAAAGTCATACGTAAAAAATCAAAAGAAATCTTTAGTATTGCTGGGTTTAAAGCGCCTTAATCTGATGATTTAAATGGCTGTAGGGGTGAAAACTATAAAATGAAATTAAAACTCATCGTCAGTGCCTGTTTATTGGGTGTCAGTCCGACACTGTTTGCACTGGATCTGCTTGAAGCTTATCAGCGTGCCCAGCAGAATGATCCGAACTGGCAGGCGAATCTGTTGCAATACCAGTCGGACCAGCTCAATCTGGGCATTGCCAGTGGAAATTTATTGCCGACTGTGACTTTATCTGGAAATGTAACCCGTAAAAACCAGTCTGCTGATAATTCATCGATAGAAGGTTTGCCTGCCGAATTTGGGGAACTACAAGGTTCGAGTACGACCACGCGTCAGATTGCAGTCACTGCACGTCAGCCTTTATTCCGCTGGGATGCCTGGCAGGGTTATAAGCAGGTCAAAACCTCGGTAGAACTCAGCGAAGTTAATCTGCGTCTGCAAAAGCAGCAGCATATTTTACAAGTGGCAGAAGCCTATTTTAATGTTTTACGTCAGCAGTCTTTAACCACAGCTTATTTACAGGAAGAGCAGGCTTTATCAGAACAGTTAAGGATGATGAATGCCAAACTTCGAGAAGGGCTCGTGGCGAGAAGTGATGTCAGTGAAGCCAATGCCCAATACCAAAGTGCACAAGCTAACCGGATTTCTACACAGGTACAACTGGTGCTGGCACAGGAACAATTGGCTCAGTTGATTGGACCCTATCAGGAAAATCTGGCGGTTCTGCGTGAGGATTTCCAGTTTCAGAAACCTGTTCCGAGTAATATCGGTTCCTGGACCGAACTGGCACAAAACCAGAATCTGGAAATTCTACAGGCACGTTTGCAGAAACGCTATTCTGAAGATGCCAAACGGGTGGAGCAGGCTGCTCTCTATCCTCAGGTTGAAGCCGTTGGAACCTATGGCTATTTGAAGCAGACCCCTGAAACAGTGTTATCAACCAATGGGGATTTTGACCAGATTGGTGTCGAAGTTAACTGGAACCTGTTTACCGGGGGCCGAACCCAAAAAAGTATTCGTCAGGCCGGCGTAAATGTGCAGCGAAGTGAAGCCCAACTGGATGCTGCCATTCGCAAAGCCAACACCGATGTCAAACAGTCTTATCTGCAGGTAGAAACGGATGAGGCCAAGCTGAATGCACGTAAAGCAGCGATGCAGTCTTCAGATATCGTTTCTCAAGCTTCCAGAGCTCAATATCAGGAAGGTTTAAAAACCATGGTGGATGTATTACTGGCCCAGCGCAATGCTTTCTCTGCCAAGACCGATTATCTGAATGCCAAATATGATTATTTGCTGCATGTACTACAATTACAGGCTTCGGTAGGACAATTGACAGAAAAGGAACTGGCAGAGATGAATGCCTGGCTCATTGAATATGACCGCTCTTAAAAAAGGCTAACAAGTTGTCATCAAACTTTCATGATGGTCATGCTTTAATCACAGTTCATGATGTATTTTTGCCTTTTCCTGTTCAGGAGTAGATTTCCTTGAGTCCCAATAATCCTGTGCTCAGTCATCACATTTCTTCGCAATTCAATGAAGAATTGCAGGATGTAAATACCAAGTTCATGACCATGGGCGGCATGGTAGAACAGCAGGTGGCTAATGCCATTCATGCGCTGCTGGATACAGATGCTGCAATGGCGGTTGAGGTGCAGTTTCAGGACAACACCGTGAACCGCCTGGAAGGTGAAATTGATGAGGCGCTCACCCTGATTTTGGCTCGCCGTCATCCCGCTGCCATTGATCTGCGTATGGTGCTTGCCATGTCCAAGGCCAATACCGATCTGGAACGGATTGGAGATGAAGCATCGAAAATTGCCCGTATTGCCCAGACTTTGTGTGAAGAGGGTGGTTCACCACGCGGTTATATGGAAACCCGACATATTGGTAACCAGGTTCGAGTGATGATTCATGATGCATTGGATGCCTTTGCTCGTCTGGATATAGACCAAGCGCTGCGCGTGATGCAGGCCGATGCCGATATTGACCGGGAATATCAGTCCGCTACCCGTACCTTAATGACTTATATGATTGAAGATCCACGGCATATTAGCCGAGTGATCAATGTGCTTTGGGTGCTACGCTCACTGGAACGCATTGGAGACCATGCACGTAATATTTCGGAACAGGTCATTTATATGGTCAAGGGCCTGGATGTACGGCATAGCAGTGTCGAAGAAATTGAGCAAAAATTTCAGCGTTAAGCAAACCTAAATAATGATAAAAAGCCTGCATTGTGCAGGCTTTTTTTATTTCAAAAATATATTCTTGATATTGTGAAAGCTAGATAGGATAGGCGTTCCTTAATATTACTATGAGAAAAATCACATAAATAACAATTACTAATAATCGTTATAAATTTAATTAAAAGAAATGTGAACTATTTATCAAAAAACATACAAAAGTTGTATATAATTTAGCAAAATGCGGGTTGATTTATGAAAATGGAATTGTTTTCAGAAAGTGAAAAGATTTTTTCATGTGCTCATCAAACCTATAGATAAGAAAGAAAAACGAAGCTCTTTTGTTATCAGTCACATACTTCTGGTCTAAACCTAACCCTGCATTAATTTACTCAGTGAAATTATATATTTAAGAGAAAATTCATGATCATTGATGAAAGTCAAAGAGAAGCTTCCCGAATTTACTTTTCTGTGCAGTTAAAGTTTGTGATCGCGTTAATGGGTGCGTGTTTTTGGACCGTATTTTCTATCTGGATTGCCCAGGACTGGATGCATGATTTGAGCAGCTATATCGGTTATTTTTGGGCTATTTTTCTGATTTATGGTATTGCCATTATTCCAGGATTTATGAACTCATTTGCGGCATTAAGCCTGATGATGGACAGACGCCCTAAACGCCAGCCATTAGCAGTTTATCCAGGGATTACCATGTTGGTGGCTGCTTACAATGAAGCCGCGTCAATTGAAGACACTTTGGTCAGTATTAACCAGCAAAAATATCCGGGAAAATTACAGGTTATTGTGATCAATGATGGCTCTCAGGATGAAACCGCAGAGATTGTTCGCAAAGCAGAATCAAGATTTCCCTAGCTGACTTTACTGGATTTAAAGCAAAATGCAGGGAAGGCGCACGCCTTAAACGAAGGTCTGAAACTTGCGGAACATGATCTAGTAATTACCGTCGATGCGGATTCCTATCTCCATCGTGTTGCCCTCATCAATATTGTTGAGCGCTATGTGGCAGATCCTCCAAATACACGTGCGGTTGCGGGTAAAATTCTGGTACGTAACTCACGTACCAATCTGCTGACCAAAACTCAGGAATGGGACTATTTTTTGGGGATCTCGGCGACCAAACGCCTGCAATCTCTCTATCAGGGAACTCTGGTAGCACAAGGTGCTTTTTCTATTTATGACCGTAATGCCCTGATTGAAGTCGGTGGCTGGCCTAAATGTGTAGGTGAAGATATTGTGCTGACCTGGGCTTTATTAAATGCAGGTTATCGGATTGGACATTGTGAGGATACCTGCCTGTTTACCAATGCACCGACGACGCTTAAAGTGTTTGTTAAACAGCGTCAGCGTTGGGCTCGTGGCATGATTGAGGCATTCATTAAACATCCCAGTATTTTAATGTGGGTAGAGAGTACTTCAACCCAGAAGATTATCAAGAATCGATGCTCGCTCTCGGTTGGCGTCAGCGTTTTGCTGGCTGGTCCGCAGGCTTAACGGCAGGCTTTGGCCGAGAAAAAATCAATCAGGATCCGAGCCAGTCTACCCGGCTATTTGAGCTTAATGTACAAAGTTCTGTTCGTGGCTCGCAATTTCTGCGGATGAATGCCGGCTATAACCGCAGTGCTTCTTTCTATGGCCCGAATTACGATTATCGTTATATCAAAGGTGAATGGATTATGCGTTTTTAATACTGGACGATAAATCTTGATTTTAAGCAGTCTTTAAAGACCGCTTTTATTTTTTAGGGATAGTCTAATGAAGAGCTAACTATGCGTTTCTTCCTCTGCATCATCTTCAAAAGTCTTGGCAATTTTTTCAATATTCAGGCTCTTGGCCATTGCATCGAAAATTTCCTTATATACGCCGTCCTGATGATAAAGCGCGTCATGTTCACCGTGTTCGGCAATACAACCTTCTTTCATCACATAGGTATAGTCCGCATCAATAATTTGAGACAGGCTATGTGAAATGATAATCACGGTACGGCCTTGCTTGATCTGATCCAGACTTTGTTTGATCTGTTCTGTCGCAATGGCATCCAGACTCGCCGTCGGCTCGTCCAGAAAAATAATCGGCGGGTTTTTCAGGAACATCCGTGCGATGGCAATTCGCTGTTGCTGACCGCCGGACAGTTGCAGGGCATCGGAATCATAACCATCCGGTAGCTGTAAAATCTGTTCATGAATTGAGGCTTTTTGAGCAGCTGCAATCACCTCATCCATACTGGCATTGGTTTTGCCATAACGGATATTGTCAAAAATTGTGCCCTGGAAAATATGGTTTTTCTGTAGTACCAATCCGATATGATCACGTAAATATTGAGTGTCATAATCTTTTAAATCAATCCCATCCAGCTTGATCTGGCCTTCCTGTGGTTCATAAAATTTATCTAGCAGACTGATCAAGGTTGATTTTCCGGCTCCCGATAATCCTACCAGTGCGGTAATGGTATTGGGGCGGATTTCCATATTGATATCTTTTAAAGCATGATGCCCATTCGGATAATAAAAATTCACGCCACTTAGCTCAAATCGGCCTTGGACAGGTGGTTTTTGCTGGCCACTCTGTTCAATTTCAGCATCCGCTTCCAGAATATTAAAGAAGCTTTCTGAATAGATCATGGCATCATTCACTTCATCATAAATCCGGTGCAACGAGCGAATCGGGGCAGAGACGTTATTAAAGAGCAGCACATGGTACATGATCATGCCGATACTCATCTGGCCATCCAGTACAAAATAGGAAGTTAGGATGATAATCAGGACTATGCCGATCTGTTCAATAAAGGTTTTTAGGCCATCAAACAGGAAGCTGGTCTGCCGGGTTTTCATCTGGTTATCGGTCAGCTCACGCTGTAAGCTCAGCTGCTTGTCTGATTCAATTGATTCTCGGTTAAAGGATTTGATGACCGTAATTGAATTGATGATGCTGAGAATGCCTTGACTCTTTTTTTCCCGGCCATCTCTCAGACTACGGCGCCATCCTCCGAGTTTTTGTGCCTGTTTATAGGTGAGCCAGAAGTAGATCGGCACAATCGCTGTGGCAACCAGTCCGACATAAAAATTGGCATAGTACATCAGTCCTAGCGCGACAATTGCACTGGTGAATAGAGGAAAAATATCAATGAAAAAGATCTGGACCAATCGGGTGAGGGAGCCAATTCCGCGGTCAATCCGGGTCTGTAATTTTCCAGCCTGATTATTATCCTGATTAAAAAATGCCAGCCGGTATTTTAAAAACTTTTCAATAATGCCTTGAGCCAGATCTTGGGAAATAAAAATCCGCAGCTTTTCTCCATAAAACTTCTGCCCAAACTGGACCAGCGCATTCACCACTTCTTTACCGAGTAAAATGGCAGAGATAGTGACCAGAATATGCCAGCCTTCATCCAGTCCCTGTCCTTGTTCCAGCAGTGCATTGATGCTGTCGACTGCATATTGCAGAGTCAGTGCATTGACCTGAGCAGTAAAGGAACCGATCAGGGTCAGAATGAGGGTCGCAATCACCAGGAGCCGATAAGGGCTGACAAAGGGACGAAGTTTTAAAAACAGCTGCCATAAATTCATAAGCAATTATTTTTATTGTCAAAGTTGAATTTAGTCTAGGCAGGAATAAAGGTACTCACAAGAGTAAATGTTGTATTTATTTGTGAAATTAGATTGTAATTTTTCCGGTTAAGTCTCAATCTTTTCAGCAAGATATCGTAAATTTTAGACTGATTTTAAAATGACTTTGGACCTGTTTGCGCCAGAATCTCAAGTGAATTTATTACCCTTTGATGGGGTGGTAGAGGATTATGGCCAGATTTTAAATGAGCAGCAGAGCCAGCAATATTTACAGCATTTTCTAGCTCATCTGGCCTGGCAAGCGGATGAAGTCACTTTATTTGGCAAGCACTATGTCACTGGACGAAAAGTCGTCTGGTATGGCGATGAACACTATCAATATCATTATTCTGGAAGTTTCAAACAAGCTCATATCTGGACACCGGGGCTATTTCGGTTAAAGCACCATATTGAAAAATTGGTCGGGCATTCCTTTAATTCCTGTTTGGCCAATTTATATGAAGATGGTTCGCAAGGTCTGGGCTGGCATAGTGATGATGAGGCGGCTTTATATCAGGGAACGTCACAGGAAAATGTGATTGCATCCCTCAGTCTGGGGGCAACCCGCAAGATGAGCTTTAAACATAAAACAGAGAATGAAACAGTAGATCTGCTTTTACAAAGTGGTCAGTTGATTGTGATGCGAGCACAGACCCAACACTACTGGAAACATTGCATCCGGAAAACGACTCGGGTTTTAGAACCCAGAATTAACCTGACCTTTCGTTATTTTTTTCCTTAGTTAAATCTCTTCATAAAATAAAAAATATTAGTTTATTAGTATTTAAAATTCCTTCTCCCTCAGGGAGAAGGTTAGGATGAGGAAGTTTCTTTGCTCATTGTTAAATGATTAAAAAATGATTGATGAAGGCACTCTATTGTTTTTAGATTAAAAGTATTCCAATGAAGTAAAAAGAGACTCTTTAACTCAAAAAAATAGCATCTCGAAAGATGCTATTACTGATATTTAAAAAATTTAAGGTTGCAGTCCAGCCGGATACCGATACCAGCTTTCAATCAAGAGGGCAGCAGCAATACTGTCCGCAGACAATTTTTTGCCACGACCTTGAGCCTGATAATGATCCAGTTCATCCCGTGCTTCACGAGTGGTCAGGCGTTCATCCACCATCAAGGTTTCAATATTGGTCTGATGACGTAAACGGCGGGCAAATTTTCGTGCCCGTGTCGACAGTTCAGATTCACTATCATCCATATTCAGTGGAAGTCCCACTAAAAATAGGCTTGGCTGATGGTTTTTTACAATTTTCAGTAATTCGTCCCAGTTCGGAATCCCATCTTTCATGGGGAATAAAGGGAGGGGGGTGGCACTTTCAATCAGGGATTGGCCGACTGCCATTCCCATTTTCTGTGTACCAAAATCAAACGCCATAATAGTGTTTGGCGCGTTTACATCAGGCATGTCCAATCTCGGAAGATAACCAGGTTCGGTCTACGCCCATTTTTTTATAGGCAGCATCCCAGCGGTCGTTATAAGGTAAGTTAAAAATCAGGTCCATATCGGATTCACAGATTAGCCAGTCACCCCGGGCAATCTCTTCTTCAAGCTGATGTTTGCCCCAGCTCGCATAACCCAATGCGATCTGATAGCGGCCTACACCTTCATTATGCGCAATCGCATCCAGAATATCTTTAGATGTGGTAATACAAACATTTTCACCCACAGCAATAGAGGAATGCCAGGTCGGCTGACCGGTATGCAGGACAAAACCGGCCTCTGGTCGCAAAGGTCCACCTTGCAACACTTCATGGGGATTGACATTATCCGCCTCAATATCCAGATCATTCAGCAATTCTTTAATTTGAATGCCAGCAGGGCGGTTAATAATGATCCCTTGAGCGCCATCTTCATCATGACGGGCCAGATAAATGACCGTATGCGCAAAAAAATCGTCACTTGCATGGGGTGGCGCAATCAGACAACGATGAGTCAGATATTGTTTAGTCACCTGAGCGGCTCTCCAAAAGTCTATATCGTTTATGATTGTGGTAAATGATTTATCAGGGCAAAAGACTGGATTTTCAATTCTGCAAATTGTCTATTCCTTTATTTACTTATCCCACAAAAATGTATCACTGACAACTTAGCTTTGTAGATACTGGGTATAAAAAAACTACAAATAGGCATTTTTTTTATTTTTTCAATAAATTAATAAAATCAGTTTTATTTTATTGAATGGTAAATTCTAGAGCTCATTTATTATTGACTAAGAATATAAAATAAATTCAATGAGGAATAAGTTTATATATTTTTAATTGTTTAATAATCAAACTAAATAATTAAATAGAAGAAAATATTAAATTTTATATTTTAAGCGAAGTGCTTTATTTTTTATTAATTTTTTATAAGTTATTTTATTAATGAATAGATGTAATTAATTAAACTTATATAGCAATAATAGAAAAGATTTTTCATACTTAAAAACGATCATAATTTGTAAAGTTTATTTAATATTGTTTAATTTAGGTAAATATAATGCGTTTGTTTAGAGTTGAATTTTACGTAATATATACATAAACTACATATTGAAACAATCAGGCTTTGTTTGTAAGATGCGCCGATTTTTAATCTTCTATTATTTTAACGGATCGTTATGCATCATTTTTTTAAAGGGACTTTAATTTCTACTCTATGTTCAGCATCTATTATTTCCCATGCGGAAGTATTCAAAACATATAATGAAGAAGGTAATTTTTTTCGTAGTCATTTAAATGCAGAACTGTCTGAAAATTTAATTACAGATTTCAAGAATAAAACTAATTCAAAAGATGGAGTTTTATATCTGTTAGAACAAGCCCGTTTATTACAGGTTAATCATCAATATGATCAAAGCCAAGAATATTATAAACAGGCTTTTACTTTGCTGGATAAACAGCAAAATCGTGCGAAAGTCAGTGTATCCCGTGTGGGCTTTAAAGCTCTGGCTTTGATGAGTAATGATTCAATCGTTCCTTATCTGGTGCCACCACATGAACAGGTACTGGCACATATTTCTCAGGCAAAAAACTATATTTTTCTCAAAGATTTAGAAGCTGCATCCGTAGAAATGCGGGTCGCGCAAGGCCTACAGCGTGAAATTGAACTGGCTCACCAGAAAGAGCTGGAAAGAAAAAAAGATAAAGTTAAAAAACCGGCTACTGAAGGAAATCCGCTTAGCGCACTGGATGAAGCGTTTATAGGTTTGGACCCTATTGCCGGCAAGATTAAAAACAGCTACCAGAATGCGTATGCGTTCTACATGGCTGCCAATTTATGGGAAACCTTGGGTGAATATAATGATGCCTTGGTAGATTATAAAAAGGCCTATGAATTACAACCAGATGCGCAGATTGCCCAAGATGTAAAACGCCTGAATCAGTTAGTAGCAAAACCAAAAAGTGGCAGTGTGCCGGTGATTGTCTTTATCGAGCAAGGCATTGTGCCACAAAAGGTTGAAAACAAGATTGATGTGCCAACACCAGGCGGTCTGGTCAATATCGCTTTTGCGACTTATGAACCAAGCACCTATGTGGCACCGAAAAGCTTAAAAGTCAAAGTTAACAATAAGCCTATGCAAGACAGCTACGTGATTAGTGATATTGGCGCTCTGGCAGTTAAAGATCTGAAAGAAAAAGTAGTAGGCAATCTGACCAGTCAAATCATGCGTGCAAGCGCCAAATATGCGGCACAAAAACAGTTGGGCAATCAGCTGGGTATTTTGGGTCAGGTGGCCGGCAATGTGCTTAATATGTCAACTGAACGTGCCGACTTGCGTGGCTGGAGTACCTTACCAAGTAATGCTCAGATTGCTCGTTTAAATCTCGCCCCAGGCAATCATAAATTACAGCTCTCTAGCGGCAGCCTTTCCAGTTCGGCTGTCAATCTGGATGTTAAAGCCAATCAAACTGTCTTTGTCTATGCACATCACGTCAATGACAAGATTACTGCCAGCGTAAGCACCATCCCACATTAATAAAACCTAAGAGAACGATATGAAACATCAATTCAGCTTTGCAGTACTTGGTTTAGGGGCACTGTTAATGGTGGGGTGTACTGCACCGAATGCCTTGTCGACCCAGACCAACTCAACTAATGAAATCAGCATCCGTACGATCACCAATAACCCGATCCTGAGTACGGAAGTATTTGTAGAACGCGTAAATATGAGTGCGGCAGGGGATTTGAAGCGCGCATCAATTGCAATCAAAAACCGTCGTTTTAATAACAAAGATTTTAGCTACAAGATCGTGTGGGTAGATGCGCAAGGTGCGGAAGTGAATCCTGAAGGTGCCATCTGGAAGCCGATTCAGTTAACTGGCCGTGAAACCAAAGGCGTGCAATCCCTGGCGCCAAATCCATCTGCTGTCGATGTTGTTGTGTACTTGAAAAAATAAGAGAGATTAAACATGAATGCAAAATTGATTTTCGCTGTATTGGCAGCAACGACTCTGGTTAGTGGCTGTGCGTCTACTGGTGCAGTGAGTTATGGCGATGCGCAAGCAGTTGAAACTTTGACGACTGACTTCGGTTCGACTGACCTGCAAATGATCGCAGCGAAAATGGTGGATGACATGCTGATGTTCCCGCCGATCGTGCAGATGACACAAAACCGTCGCCCGGTGATTGTAGTAGATCGTATTCACAATAAAACTCAGGAACATATTGATACTGAATCCATTACTGACAGCATTCAGAACAAGCTGATCAACTCTGGAAAATTCCGGTTTGTGGATATGAAGTCTGTGAATGCGATGGCGCAACAACTGGCCTATCAAAAACAGAGCGGCATGGTGAATCAGGCAACCGCTGTACGGAGCGGTGGTCATATCGGTGCTGAATATATGCTAAATGGCAACTTGTCGAGCATTGTAAAAAATGCGGGCAGCAAGAGCGATGTGTATTACAAGTTCACCTTTAAATTGCAAAACCTGCAGACTGGAATTGTCGAGTGGACTGGCGAGAAAGAAATCCGTAAAGCAGGCAAGCGTTCGACTTTCGGCCTGTAATTTAAATTAAGGTTGCTGTGCTTTGGCACAGTGACCGCAGAAGAATTCATTATGAAAAAAATATTACTTGCAGGCTTATTGTCCGGATTGCTCAGTTCACCTGCTTTTGCAGCAATTAAGGAAGTGATCAAAGAAGCCAGCGGCAGTGGTTCTACACAGCATCAGGCCATTTCTGAAGCGTTATTGGTAGCGGTACAGTCAGTAAATGGTGCTTCGGTTTCTTCGCAGATGGATTATGAAGAAACCGTTTCTTTATCAGTGAACCATCAAGGCTGGACCTATACCGGCAAGGTATCTCCGGTCTTTAGCGTAGCTAATCAGGGTTCGGGTTCAGTCACTAAATTCCAGGTACTTAGTGTTTCTGGAGCGAAGAATAATTATCGGGCCAAAGTCCGTGCTCATGTGGTCAAGTTTGAATCTGCTGTGCAGGATCAGCATTTACACCGGATCGCTGTTTTACCATTCCAGATGGCGGAAAAAAATAATCGACTGGCTGGAAGGGGATCTGCCCGTCAATTTAGTCAGGAATTATCCGATACACTGGGCACTTATCTAACCCAAAGCGGACAATTAAGTGTGGTTGATCGTCACTATATTGAGGAAATGCAGTCTGAAACCGGTTTCCTGTATTGGGATGGCGCACCACAGGAACTGGCACGTATCGGTCAGAAAGTTGGCGCAGATTATTTGCTGGTTGGTCAGATTAAAGATTTATCTAGCGCCAGTGATCGGCAGATGTATGGTCTGAATGCTGGTGCGGCTCAGGTGCGTCTGAGCTGGCGCGTGATTGAAGCTGCGACCAGTAAAGTCGTTGCAGCTGGAATCTTTAACCGTACCTTGTCTAATTTAATGACGCAGAATATTTTGACGAACAGTTTAAATGACAGTACTGCAGACAAAATTGCTCAAGGTCTTAATTCAGAGATTTTACAAGGTTTGAAATTGCAGCCTGTACAAACTCGTCAAGCTTATGACCAGTCACCCGGTTATGGAATGACGCCAGGTTCTAGTGATCAACCAGTCAAATGGTAATTTTTGGCTTTAACTAAGAGCTGTTCATAAAAAAATCCCTGCAATAGTCAGGGATTTTTATTAAGCATGATTTATGCTTGCTGAAACTTTAACTGTCTTAACTGACGTGCATGCTGCAAGGTGGTTTCATTAATTTCCACGCCACCCGTCATACGTGCAAGTTCCTGTACAATTTCACTTTCTTCCAAATTAATAATGGTACTGCTGGCCGGATCAGTCTGGCGTTTTTTCACTAATAAATGCTGGTCGGACTGTGCAGCCACCTGCGCCTGATGGGTAATACAAAGAATTTGTACATGCTGTGCCAGATCAGCCAATAAGCGACCCACGATTTCCGCAGTTCCGCCACTGATCCCGACGTCGATTTCATCAAAGACCAATACTTCAGCTTCGGTTTTTTCTGCATTCATCACCTGCATCACCAAGGCGATACGGGATAATTCACCGCCTGAAGCCACGCGTGCCAGAGGTTGTGCTGGTATGCCCTTGTTGGCAGTAAACAGAAGCTGAATAAAACTCAAACCTTCACTTGATGGATGTTCCAAAGGCTCAAATTTAAATTCAAAATGCGCTTCAGGTAGGGCAAGCTGTTTCACCTGTTCGGTCAGTTTTTTCGCCAGCGGTTCGGCTGCATCACGGCGAATCTGGTCCAGATGTTGAGCTTTGCTTAGAAACTCCTGATAAGAGACCTCGACCTGTTCAGCCAGAGTTTCCGGGTCTTCTAGCTGATGCAATTGTTCAAGTTCAGTCTGCCAGGCCTCATATTCTTCTTTCAGCAATTCTGGCTGGGTGCGGTATTTGCGTGCTAAACGGTGAAACACTTCCAGTTTGGAATTCAGTTCTTCCATACGTTCCGGATCAAAGCTTTGCCGATCCATAAACTGACGTAAGGTTGCCGTTGCATCTTCGAGTTCGCTTTGGGCATTCAGTAAAGAGGTATAAATCTGGGAAAGCTGTTCGCTACGACCGGCATGCGATTCCATGCGGCGCAAGATTGAAGCCAGTTCCTGCGAAATATTCTGTTCACCTTCATCCAGGCCATTCAGGCTATAAACACAATCCTGCATGATGGCTTCATGATGTGAAAGGCGGTCAAATTCCTGCTCAATTTCCTGATAATCCGTCTGGACGACTTCTTCCAGTTCTTCAAGTTGCAGCTCCAGAGTTTCCATACGTTGCTTACGGGTTGCTTGTGCATCCAGCGCGGCCTGATGCTGGCGAATATTTTTATGCCAGGTGCTATAAGCGTCACGTACTTCCTGAGCTGGTGCATAAAAATTGCTATAGCGATCCAGCCAGTGTTTGGGATAAGGTGGTTCTAGAAGTTGCTGCTGACTATGCTGGCTATAAAGCTGAACCAGTAGTCGGCCAATTTCTTTCAGTTCAGACAGACTACTGGGACGACCATTGATCCAGGCCTTACTGCGGCCAGTGGCAAAGATCACCCGGCGTAAATGAATCTCCCCCGACTCATCATCCAGTTCATGCTCTTTTAACCAGCTCGCTTCAGGGCTGTCTTCCTGATAACTAAAGGTTGCTGTTACATCCGCTTTTTCGGTGCCATAACGCACATAATTGGTATCGGTTCGCTCCCCCAGACAGGCAGACAGAGCATCCAGTAACAGGGATTTACCTGCACCGGTTTCACCAGTAAGAACGTTAAAACCTTTATCAATATCAATAGCAAGATGCTCGGCCAAAGCAAAATTGATCAGAGTTAAATGTGTCAGCATAAACGCATCCGGGCTGCGAAAAGTTTGAATGAAATAGCATGTCAGTTGCTTCAGTCTAGCAACGCGGCTGTTATTATAAATCAGGATAAATCGATTTCATTCTATCTTAAATTTCATGGATTAATACACGCTTATTTGAATGTTGTGTCACAGGAACCAAGATCAGGCCACTGAAGTTACAAAAGATATTTTCATTTTTCTGACATGCTTGAAAGTTAAATTAAATCAGGTCGGAATATATTTTGCTTATAAATGGCGGGAAAAATCACGGCATTTTCCAGGATCTGCCGAAATCATTCAAACAGGCTGGAATCAAGGCAAGCAGGGGGCACCAATAATTTCATTCAAGTCCGATAAACTTCGATTGATTAGTTGCGGGTGCACATTTAAACTACAGCAATCAAAATATTACAAAATGCTTTATCTGGAGAAATGGCATGTCAGCTCAGTTTGATCATGTATCAGTACTTAAAAAATCGAATGTGTATTTTGGCGGGTTATGCATTAGCCATGTGGTGCAATTTGAAGATGGCACTAAAAAAACCTTAGGGGTAATTTTACCTTCAGAAAATGCATTAACTTTTGAAACACATGTGCCTGAGCGTATGGAAATCATCTCAGGTGAATGCCGTGTGCAAATCGCTGACAGCGAAGAAAAAGAACTGTTCCGTGCTGGTCAGTCTTTCTATGTGCCAGGCAATAGCCGTTTCAAAATTGAAACTGATGATGTGCTGGACTATGTTTGCCATTTTGAAGGCTAAACAGACCTACAGATGAGCTGTAACCGATCAAGAAATTTTGTTCTGAATCGGTTAAACTAAGCTTAATACAGAATCCTGTGAAGTTGGCTTTGCAGGATTTTTCTTTTGCTGCCTATTTCCCAATTTATTTTCGAGGTCGTTCATGGCTAAACCTGAGTATTATTATGGCGTCCATTCAGTAGAATCACTGCTGGAGCTTGAGCCTGAACGTGTCTTGACTCTTTTTACCCTGAAAGGCCGTGATGATCAGCGCCTGAAACGTGTGCTGGAATTGGCTGAGCCTTTTGGCATTAGTGTCCAGCAGGCTAGTCGTGACAAGCTGGAAAAACTGGCTGGTTTGCCTTTTCACCAAGGCGTTGTAGCGGCAGTTCGCCCGCATCCAACCTTAAATGAAAAGGATCTGGAAGATCTATTGAAGCAAGATTCTCAAGTACTTCTATTAGCACTCGATCAGGTAACGGATCCACATAACCTGGGTGCTTGTATTCGTACTGCCGCAGCGATGGGTGTAGCGGCTGTGATTGTACCGCGTGACCGTTCAGCAAGCCTGACGCCGACTGCACGTAAAGTGGCAGCAGGTGGTGCAGAAAAAGTGAAGTTTATTCAGGTGACCAATCTGGCGCGTACTTTGGGTCAAATCAAAGATGAATTTAATGTACGTGTGGTTGGTACGATGCTGGATGAAAAAGCTTTACCTATCCAGAAATTTGATTTTACTGGTACAGGTGTATGCGTGGTGATGGGTGCGGAAGATACCGGTTTACGTCCAATTACCCAAAGCCAATGTGACCAGACGGTTTATATTCCGATGGCAGGCAATCTGCAAAGTCTGAATGTGAGCGTGGCAACAGGGATGGCTCTTTATGAAGCCTGTCGTCAGCGTCAAGCCTAAGCCCTTTTTATTGTTTATTCACAAATACTGTTAAAGAAGAAGTCTATGTCTCCCCGAACGCAAGGTTATGCCTTTGTCTTAATTACCATGTGTATTTGGGGAGGTTTTACCTTAAGCACGCGCTTAAGTGCCCAGTGGGGGATTAGTGCCTGGGATCTGGTGGGATTACGTTTTCTATTGGCTTTTCTGATTCTGATGCCAGTCCTGATTTATAAAAAGGACACAGCCTTTTTGTGGAGTAAGGAATCCTTTCTCTTAGCCATGATTGGCGGGGTAGGGTATTGCCTGACTGCTTATACTGCTTTCCATTATGCACCTGCAGCTCATGCTGCCGTATTTCTAAATGGCTGTATTCCACTTTGTACCGCAGTGGCTGCTTTTGTGTTATTTAAACAGGGATTTGACCGACATACTTGGATCAGTATGGCGATTATGCTGCTTGCGATTGGCAGTATGAGTTGGCTGATGTTCCGAGAGTCCGGTGTGGCCTTGGGATTAGGCGATCTGCTATTTTTCATCAGTGCAATGTGGTGGGGTGTATTCACTGTACTGCTACGTCAATGGAAGCTATCTGCCTGGCATTCTATGGCCAGTGTAGCGATCTGGTCAGCCATCGTTTATGTGCCAATTTATCTGCTATTCTTCCCCAAACATCTGGATGCTGCTGAACCTTGGCAAATGGCTTCCCAGGTACTCTTTCACGGTGTTTTTGTGGTGATTGTAGCGACACTAACTTATGTGGAAGCGATTAAGCGTTTAGGTGCATTTAAAGCGGGTAGTATCGTGACTCTCGCACCATTTATTGCTGCCATACTGGCTGTGCCGCTTCTAGATGAACCTTTAAGTCTCGCGATTGTTTCTGGTTTGGTAGGTATGGCAATTGGTGCCATACAACCTTGGCGCTGGCTGATGCATCAAGATAGCCTGAGTCAGAAACTGGAACAACAAAAAAAGCAGTCCTAAAAGGACTGCTTTTTATTTGGAGACTGACTGAGTTCGGGTTAATGATTTTGAGCAGCCATCTGAAGATACTTTTCATGTAATGGTGTGAGATGAGCATAGAGATGTTCTAGCTCACCATCATTCAGTACAATATCATCAGCCATGGCACACTTTTGTTCACGCGGCATTTGTGCGGCAATGATCTTCTGAATTTGCTCTACATTTTGTCCATCGCGCTGTGAAGCCCGTTGAATTTGCAGTTCAATAGCAGCATCAATTAATAACGTATGTTGTGTTAGTTCATGCTGATTTGTTTCAAACAATAAAGGAGAAACTAAAATCGCATAAGGACTTTGTGCTGCATGTAACTGTTGAATAATTGAATTGCGAATAGCAGGGTGGGTGATATTTTCCAGCATTTTTCGTGCTTCTGGAGACTGGAAAATATGTTCGCGCAAAACACGGCGATTCAATGAACCATCCTTGAGTAAAACCCAATCGCCGAAAGCTTCCCGAATTTGCTGTAGGGCTGGTTGACCGATATCAACGACTTCACGGGCGACAATATCTGCATCTACGACAGCAATCCCTTGAGCTTCAAACCATTGGCTGGCAGCAGACTTGCCACTACCAATTCCACCAGTTAAACCGAGTACAAATTTCACTTTACTGACCTAAATAGATTTTCATGATCTGCTCACCCCATAAAAAGGCAATCCAGCCGGCAATGGCAATATAAGGGCCAAAGGCAAAGGGCTGATTTTCTTTACGGACTTTAAGCAGGATAATCCCAATAATCGCGCCCACCAATGATGACAATAATACAATGAGTGGTAGGAGCATAGGCCCCATCCAGGCACCTAAGGCAGCTAGTAATTTGAAATCTCCATAGCCCATACCTTCCTTGCCGGTCACCAGCTTAAACAGATAGTACACCACCCACAAGCATAAGAAGCCAATGATATAGCCCCAGATGGCAGAATCAGGGGTAGTATAAATCGCATAACTATTAATGCCCAGGCCGAGTGCAGCCAGCGGCAGGGTATAGCGATCGGGTAATAACTGGGTATCGAAATCAATAAAGGTGAGGGCAATCAGGACATAGGTAAAAACCAGACCAAACAGCATCTGTATGGTAGGCCCAAATACTGCCACCACTATCAGCGCACAAGCAGCTGTGAGAAGTTCAATAAATGGATAGCGGATACTGATTGGATTCTGACAGTTACCACATTTACCACGTAATAAGATCCAGCTAATCACCGGAATATTCTGATACCAGCGAATAGGAGTCTGACATTTCGGGCAGGTGGAAACTGGTTTGCTTAAAGTAATTTTGCTTTCATCAATAATGGGCTGATCTGGATGCAAGAACAGCTGGCAATCTGTACGCCATTCCTGTTCCATCATTTTAGGGGTACGGTAAATGACAACGTTTAAAAAGCTACCAATACAGAGACTAAAAAGCCCAACTGCGAGATAAAGCGCAGTTGGGTTTTGACTGAAATATAAAATAAAATCTTGCATTAAACCACGGAACCCATTTGGAAAATTGGAAGGTACATTGCGATAACAAGGCCACCAACAAGGACACCAAGAATTGCCATAATCAAGGGCTCCATCATGGAAGTTAAACCATCAACCGCATTGTCGACTTCATTTTCATAATGGGTTGCGACTTTATCCAGCATGGCATCCAATGCACCTGATTCTTCACCAATTGCAACCATTTGTACGGCCATAGAGGGGAATTTATCGGTGACACGCATGGCAAATTGAAGCTGTTGACCGGTTGCAACATCTTCCTTGATTTTTAATACCGCCTCCTCATAGACCACGTTATTGGTTGCACCAGCAGTCGATTCAAGCGCATCAATTAATGGCACACCGGCAGCAAAAGTGGTGGCGAGAGTGCGGCTATAACGGGCAATGATCGCTTTATAGACCAGATCACCAAAGATGGGTGCTTTGAGCGCGGCCTTATCCAGTAAATCACGGAATTTTTTGCTACGCTTTTTCGCTTCAAGGAAAGCAGTAATCACTACGCCAATTCCAATAATCAAAAGGAACCAATATTTTTGCATCCATTCGGACATATTGACTACCATTTTAGTAAATGCAGGTAAGTCTGCACCGAATGAAGAGAATAAGTCCTGGAATACAGGAACTACTTTCACCATCAGGATAATTGTGACGATCACAGCTACTACAATTACTGTAGCTGGGTATTTCATGGCTTTTTTAATTTTTTGCTTTAACAGCTCACTTTTTTCTTTATAAATCGCGACACGATCCAGCATGGTTTCCAGAGCACCAGATTGTTCGCCAGATTCGACCAAAGAGCAGAATAGATTATCGAAATATTGTGGGTATTTTCGTAAGGCTCCGGCAAAAGTATTCCCCCCTTCAACTTCGCCTTTAATTCCAAGCACAACCTCGCGCATGGATGGATTTTCTAAACCTTCTGCAACGATTTCAAAGCCTTGTACTAAAGGCACCCCCGCTTTCATCATGGTGGCTAACTGACGGGTGAAGATGGTGATATCCAAGGTGGAAACTTTTTTCTTCATCAAACCTTCGAGAATATTTTTTTTCTTTTCCCGGATGGTTTTGATCGTAATGCCTTGTTTGCGCAAGTTCACTTTTGCCAAGGCCATATTTCGTGCCGGCAATTCCCCCTTGATCTTGGCGCCTTTGCGATCAACCCCTTCATAACTGAAGATCGGTGTCATCTGGCCTTTTTTTACTGCTGCCATAGCTTTATCCTTATTTTATATTCAGCACGATCATTCGCTGGTTACACGATTGACTTCCTGTAAAGAAGTCACCCCCTGCATAACCTTCACTAACCCTGATCGGCGTAAATTGTTAAATCCTGCACGTGCGGAAGCTTCAGCAATTTCAATGGCATTGCCATCTTCCATAATAATTCTTGAAATCTCAGGTGTTACCTTCATAACTTCATAAATACCGACCCGGCCCTTATAACCTTCACGACATTCATTACAGCCGACTGGCTCATAAATCTGAAATTCAGGGCTTTGTAAATCTGCTTCGGTAAAGCCCATCTCCAGTAAGCTTTGCTTTGGAATGTCAGCCGGTTTTTTACATTGTGAACACAAGCGACGGGCCAGACGCTGCGCAATCACCAGATTGACTGAAGTCGCGATATTGAAAGAAGGTACGCCCATATTACGTAAACGGGTCAAAGTTTCCGGAGCACTGTTGGTGTGCAGAGTTGACATCACCATATGACCTGTTTGCGCTGCTTTGATTGCAATTTCAGCTGTTTCCAGATCACGGATCTCACCGACCATGACAATATCAGGATCCTGACGCAGAAAGGATTTTAAAGCAGCTGCAAACGTCAGGCCAACTTTATTATTGACGTTCACCTGATTAATCCCTTGCAGGTTAATCTCGACTGGGTCTTCCGCAGTAGAAATATTGGTATCTTCACGGTTCAAGATGTTTAAGCCCGTATAAAGTGATACGGTTTTACCGGAACCGGTAGGACCGGTAATCAGTAACATCCCTTGCGGTTTATCTAGGGCTTCCATGAATAACTCTTTCTGCTCAGGTTCATAACCTAAAGCATCAATTCCTAGCATGGCACTAGACGGATCTAGAATACGTAGAACCAGTTTTTCGCCAAACAGGGTAGGGAGTGAGTTAACACGGAAGTCGATAGCTTTGTTTTTTGAGAGCTTTAATTTAATACGACCGTCTTGAGGAACACGTTTCTCAGAAATGTCCATCTGCGACATGACTTTCAAACGCGACGCCAAACGGTTTGCCAGTTGTAGCGGCGGTGTTGCAATCTGACGTAAAACGCCATCGACACGATAGCGTACCCGATACATTTTTTCATAAGGTTCAAAATGTAAATCTGATGCCCCCATACGAATGGCATCAATCAGTAATTTATTAATATATTTAACAATCGGGGCTTCTTCACCCTTGTCTTTTTCATCTTCTTCTTTCGTTGGATCGGCTGTGTCGACATCGACATCCAGATCGAAATCATCATCAAAATCAAAAGTACTTTCTTCAGTAAAGTTTTGCTCAATCAGTTTTTCGAGTTTATTGTGTTCAACAATAACAGTTTCAATATTCAGTTTGGTTGCAAAGCGGATGGCATCCGTTGCTTCGATATTGGTCGGATTGCTCGTGGCGACATAAAGAATATTGGCGTTTTTATAAATTGGCAGAATACGATGCTTGGTAATCAGCTTTTCATCAATATCTTCACGCAGGATTTGTCCCGGATCATAAGCACCAATATCAAATAGAGGCTCACCAAATTCTACTGAGATCGTTTCAGCAATGGTAGTAGGGGAAAGATTATGATGACTGACCAAATAGGCCACGATATCTGTTTTTTCCTGTTTGGCATTGGCTAAAGCAGTCCGCATATCTTCAGCTGATAATACCCCTTCATCGACCAGGCGACGAATAAACCCCGTAAATCTTGGTGACCCCTGCAATGCTGTCATGCTTCAAATGCCTATCAATTCAATTTTTTTAATTTGCTATTCTAAAATTATACGTTTGTTATACAAAAATACCATAGCTGAGAATGCTGCAATCTTCGTGATATTCAGTAAAAGCTTGAACTGGTCGGAAGAACCGGGCATTTTTTTCAGTGATAACAAAAAATAACCATTTTGAATAGTCTAAACTGAGAAATAGGATGAATAAAACTATTCTTTAAATTTTACAATTCCGTGTAGAATGTGCCCAATTCAAGATATGTCAGTGAAATAGGTTATTTATGTCGGTTTCGACGATTACCCCTTGGGTGGTGGGCAACTGGAAAATGAATCCAATGCAGGCAGATGCCCAAGCTTTGGTTCAGAATTTAAAAGACTTGCTTGAGTCTGCACCAGTTTCAACAGAGAAATGTCATTTGGGTGTGGCGCCGACAACCCTTGCCTTAACTCAAATTCAAACTGCATTTGCTTCTGCTAATCGCCCTGTATATACCGTAGCACAAGATGTATCACGTATTGCAGGGACAGGCGCTTATACTGGGGAAGTGAGTGCTGAATTATTGGCTGATAGCCAGATTCACTATGTATTGATTGGGCACTCTGAACGTCGTGAAATTTTTGCTGAAAGTTCACAGATTCTAAATACTAAAATCAAGAATGCCTTAAATGCCGGTTTAACCGTAATTTACTGCGTGGGCGAAAGTCTGGAACAGCGTGAAGCAGGGCAGGCAGAAGCGGTGGTTCTCCAACAGATTTGCGATATCGCGACTGTGGTAGAAGATGAACAGTGGAAAAATATTGTGATAGCCTATGAGCCAATCTGGGCCATTGGTACCGGTAAAACAGCTTCTCCAGAAGATGCGCAGGCCATGCATGCCCAGATCCGTCAGGGTTTGAGCCAGATTACAGGTTATGCTGCGACTATGGCAATCTTATATGGTGGTAGTGTAAAACCGGAAAATGCAGTAGAGTTAGCAGCCTGCCCTGACATTAACGGGGCATTGGTGGGTGGTGCATCACTCAATGCTGAGTCGTTCCATCAAATTGCTCAAGCATTTGCAAATACACAATAATTAGGAGTTCAGCATGCAAACTTTTGTGCTGGTAGTACATATTATCTTAGCGATTTTGATGATTGTCTTGATTTTAGTTCAGCATGGTAAAGGTGCGGATGCAGGTGCATCATTTGGCGGCGGCGGTGCGGCAACGATCTTTGGTGCCTCAGGTTCGGGTAATTTCATGACCCGTTTGACGGCAGTTTTTACCGCATTGTTCTTTGTGACCAGTATTACTTTGGCGATTCTTGCCAAGAAACAAACCACGAATGCGTACAGTTTATCGTCAATTCAATCAGCACCAACTGCGCCTGCGCAACCGGTTGAAACTTCACCAACTGCACCACAAACGACCGAATAATTTTAATTAAACCTTTCTTTTTTTCAGTGATGCGACTAGAATGCGTCACAGCTGCGGTGGTGGTGGAATTGGTAGACACGCTACCTTGAGGTGGTAGTGCTTTCGGGCGTGGGGGTTCAAGTCCCCCCTTCCGCACCAACTTATAATCCAGAATATAAGTTGGTGTATGCAGCTAAAAAAACTTCTGTTGATGCGGGATGGAGCAGTCTGGTAGCTCGTCGGGCTCATAACCCGAAGGTCGTTGGTTCAAATCCAGCTCCCGCTACCAATCAATCCTTTTTTAAAGACGCAAACTTTTAAAAGGCAGCTTAAATCTGATTTAAGTTGAGAAGAATTATTTGCATGTTGTTGCGGGGTGGAGCAGTCTGGTAGCTCGTCGGGCTCATAACCCGAAGGTCGTTGGTTCAAATCCAGCCCCCGCTACCAATCCTTTAAAGCTGCAAACTTTAAAGGCAGTTTAGTGTAAAATATTAAGCTGAATGTTATTTGTATGCTGATGCGGGATGGAGCAGTCTGGTAGCTCGTCGGGCTCATAACCCGAAGGTCGTTGGTTCAAATCCAGCTCCCGCTACCAATTTTTCAGTAACAGATAACAAATATGCAGAATGATGTGGTTGTGATTGAAAAGTTCGCATCTTTTGTATATAATTTTTGCACGTTGATGCGGGATGGAGCAGTCTGGTAGCTCGTCGGGCTCATAACCCGAAGGTCGTTGGTTCAAATCCAGCTCCCGCTACCAAGTTTCTTAAAAGAGGCTCACAACTATGGTGGGCCTTTTTGCACAGTGGGATTTGAAAAAAGTTCAAATTGTGCATTAATTGGGGCGATTTACGCCCTTTTTTATTGGCTATCGTGTAGTGTCGACAATATTTGGTCAAATCTCCATGTTTCACTACTACTATAGTTTGTATTGGTTTGTAGTGGTCAAATAGATCATAAAATCGCACCAGATGACGAGAGTAAATGAAGCTATCAAATAAAACTCAAGCACTTCAGGACTTGATTGCACCAGCAGTTGAAGCCTGTGATGTAAATCTGTGGGGGATTGAATTCCTGCCACAAGGCAAACGTTCATTATTACGGATCTATATCGACAAACCGGTCGATGAAAATGCAGCACCTGTTGTCAATGAAGATGGCGAAGAAGAGCAGGGTCGTGGTATTGGGGTTCAGGACTGTGTACGTGTCACACAGCAAGTCGGCGCGATCCTGGATGTACATGATCCAATCTCAGGTGAATATTCGCTTGAAGTGTCTTCACCAGGTTGGGATCGTCCATTCTTCCAGCTGGAGCAGATGGCTCATTATATCGGACAAATGGTTGCGCTGCGTTTGATCAGTGCCGTCGATAACCGTCGTAAATTCCAGGCAAAACTGGTTGCAGTCGACCTTGAAAATGAAATGATTCAAGTTGAAGTAGAAAAGCAACAGATTTTGGATATCGACAGTCACAATATCGATAAAGCAAACTTGGTCTATCAAGATTAATTCAATTAATAAGAATCTGAACGAATAGGTGACTTATGGCACGTGAAATTCTTACCGTCGTTGAAACGGTTAGTAACGAAAAAGGTGTAAGTCGTGAAGCAATTTTTGAAGCGCTAGAACAAGCTTTGGTTGCAGCGACTAAGAAGAAATTCTACGAGGGGACTCACTCGGAAGAAGCTCGTCTTCGTGTAGAAATTGACCGTAAAACTGGTGATTATCGTACTTTCCGTCAATGGGAAGTGGTAGCTGATGAAGATCATGAAATGCCTGCTTGTCAGGATGCGATCTCTGATGTGGATCCAGCGCAGTGGTCGATTGGCGATATCCGTGAACTGGAAGTAGAATCAATCGATTTCGGTCGTATTGCTGCCCAGATCGCGAAACAGGTGATTGTACAGAAGATCCGTGAAGCAGAACGTGCACTGGTTGCTGATGCTTATGAATCTAAAGTCGGTGAGCTGATCTACGGTGAAGTGAAAAAACAAACCAAAGATGGTTTTATCATTGACTTGGGTGATAACGCAGAAGCGTATCTGGCACGTGAAGAGATGATTCCGAAGGAAATCCTTCGTCCGAAACAACGCGTAAATGCGATTCTATATAGCGTTAACCGTGAAGGCCGTGGTGCACAGTTATTGTTGTCACGTGCTAAACCGGAAATGCTGATTGCATTGATGAAAAAAGAAATCCCTGAAATTTCTGAAGAAATCATTGAAATTAAGGCCGCAGCTCGTCAACCGGGTGTTCGTGCTAAAATTGCAGTGAAAACCAATGACCACCGTATTGACCCGGTGGGTGCTTGTATTGGTATGCGTGGTACACGTATCCAGGCTGTACAGCAAGAGCTCAATGGCGAGCGTATTGATGTAGTGGTTTGGTCGGATGATCCTGCGCAATATATCGCAAGTGCATTAGAACCAGCAGATGTATCTAGTATTGTCATCGATGAAGATGCACGTACTGCAGACATCATTTTCGCGACTAGTGATCAGCTAGCTCGCGCAATTGGTTCACAAGGTCAAAACGTTCGTCTGGCATCTGAACTGACTGGCTATAAGCTGGACATGATGCTGGAAGAAGAGTACTACGCACGTCAGCAAAGCGAAGCACAAAAATATCTGGACATGTTTGTTACACGTCTGGATATTGCTGAAGATTTGGCGATGGCGTTAGTAGAAATGGGCTTCACCTCGCTTGAAGAAATTGCTTACGTACCGCCAGAAACGTTTGATGAAATCGAACTGGATGCGGAACTGGTTGAACTACTGCAAAGCCGTGCGAAAGAAATTGCACTTGCTGATGCATTACAACAGCAAGAAAACGTACAAGCGCCAAGTGAAGAACTTGTTGCAATGGAAGGCATGACAGCAGAGATCGCGCAAGCTCTCGCAGCTCGTGGTGTGGTAACCGTAGATGACTTAGCTGACCAAGCGACTGATGATATCGAAGATATCGAAGGTCTCGGTGCTGAGAAGGCCGGTCAACTTATTATGAAAGCGCGCGAATCATGGTTTAACTAGGAGGTAGTATATGACGGACAAGTCGATTAAAGAGTTAGCACTCAGCGTGGGTCGCCATGTTGATAAGCTCCTAGAGCAGGTTCGTGAGGCAGGTTTACCACAGCGTAAAGCTGACGATATTATTACCACCGAACAACAAGATCGCTTAATGAATCATGTGAAAAAGACACAAGGTTCTGATGGCCATGCAGGACAAATCACGTTGAAACGTAAAACGACCAGTACTGCTAAAGTGGCAAGTACTTCAGGTAAGGCGAAAACGATTAATGTAGAAGTTCGCAAGAAACATACATTCGTTAAGCCAGACCCGGAACAAATTAAAGCAGAAGCTTTAGCGAAGGCTCAAGCTGAACAGCAAGCGAAAGCAGAAGCTGAACAGAAGCCAGCACCAGCTAAAAAACCTGCTGATGCACCTAAATCAGGTACAAACAATGCAAGCAAAGCACTAGAAGCAATGCGTGCAGCTCAGAAACAAGAAACTGAGAAACAGGAAACACCTAAAGCCGCTGTTGTGGTAAAACGCAAATCAACTAATAAACCGATTGTGAAAGCAGCGGTTAAACAAGTTGAAACAGCAGAACAGAAAAAAGCGCGTGAAGCTCAAGCCGCTCAATTAAAAGCAGCTGAAGAAGCAGCACGTCGCAAGGCAGCTGAAGAAGCACAACAACGTACCCTTGAGCAAATGCGCAAGATGGCATCGAAGTATTCTTCTGAAGATACCACTGCAACCATTCGTGTGATTGATGATTCTCCACTTGCGGCTGGTCTGGTTGGCCAGGCATATGAAGACTCATTTGCGAAAGAAGACCGCGAAATTAAACGTGGTACTAACACTTCAAATACACGTTCACCGAAGAAAGGTGGTCGTCGTGGTGAAGAGCAGTCTTTCCGTGATAACTCACATAAACGTGGTTTGAAATCTAGCCAAGCGAACAAGCATGGTTTTGAAAAACCAGTGAAAAAACAGGTTTATGACGTTGAAATCGGTGAAACGATTGTCGTGGCTGACCTGGCTGCGAAAATGGCAGTTAAGGTTCGTGAAGTCATCAAGTCACTGATGAAAATGGGTGAACTGGTTACTCAAAACCAGGCGATCGATCAGGAAATCGCGGCACTTGTGGTTGAAGAAATGGGCCATAACCCGGTACTGGTTTCTGAAACTGCAGTCGAAGATAACCTGCTTGAACAGGCTGAAGAAGCACGTGGTGCGCAAACTACTCGTGCGCCAGTTGTTACGATCATGGGGCACGTTGACCATGGTAAAACATCGCTTCTAGACCGTATCCGTCGTGCCAAAGTGGCGCAAGGCGAAGCAGGGGGTATTACCCAGCATATCGGTGCTTACCATGTAACCACGGATAAAGGCATTATTACATTCCTTGATACTCCGGGACACGCAGCGTTTACTGCAATGCGTTCACGTGGTGCCAAAGCGACTGATATCGTAGTTCTGGTTGTAGCAGCTGATGATGGTGTGATGCCACAAACTGCAGAAGCAATCGATCACGCACGTGCAGCGGGTACGCCAATCATTGTTGCAATCAACAAGATGGATAAAGACTCAGCTGATCCAGATCGCGTATTGAACGAATTGACCACCAAAGAAATCGTACCTGAAGAATGGGGCGGTGACGTTCCTGTAGCGAAAGTATCTGCACATACTGGTGCGGGTATTGACGAACTTCTTGACCTGATTTTAATTCAGTCTGAATTGCTTGAATTGAAGGCGTCTGAAGAAGGTGCGGCACAAGGTGTTGTGATTGAAGCGCGTGTTGATAAAGGCCGCGGTGCAGTGACTTCTATTCTGGTTCAAAACGGTACGCTGAAAGTGGGTGACCTGGTACTTGCTGGTTCATCTTATGGCCGCGTTCGTGCCATGACCGATGAAAACGGTAAGCGTATCAAGTCTGCAGGTCCTTCGATTCCAGTCGAAATTCTGGGTCTTCCAGAAGCACCGATGGCAGGTGACGAAGTTCTTGTTGTGAATGACGAGAAGAAAGCACGTGAAGTTGCCGATGCGCGTATGGATCGTGAACGTCAAAAACGTCTTGAACGTCAATCTGCAATGCGTCTTGAAAACATCATGGCGTCTATGGGCAAAAAAGATGTGCCAATCGTCAATGTGGTATTGAAAACTGATGTACGCGGTACATTGGAAGCACTGCATGTTGCATTGGCTGAGCTTTCAACGGATGAAGTAAAAGTACGTATCATCGGTTCGGGTGTAGGTGCGATTACTGAATCTGACGTCACACTTGCTGAATCTTCAGAAGCGGTTCTTCTTGGCTTTAACGTACGTGCCGACAATACTGCACGTCAGAAAGCAGATGCAGACAGTATCGACATTCGTTACTACTCAGTGATCTATCAATTGATTGATGACGTGAAAGCAGCGATGAGTGGTAAGCTTGCTCCTGAACACCGTGAAACCATCTTGGGTGTTGCTCAAGTGCGTGAAGTGTTCCACTCAAGCAAATTCGGTGCTGCAGCAGGCTGTATGGTGCTTGAAGGCGTATTACACCGTAACAAACCGATTCGCGTATTACGTGATGACGTGGTGATCTTCCAGGGCGAGCTAGAATCTCTTCGTCGCTACAAAGAAGTGGTGGAAGAAGTTCGTGCCGGTATGGAATGTGGTCTTGCGGTGAAAGGCTATAAAGACATCAAACCTCTCGACAAGATCGAAGTGTATGATGTGCAATTGATTAAACGGAGTCTTTAATGGCGGGTAGTCAACGTCTGAAGCGTATGGCGGATACGGTACAACGCGAGTTGTCTGAACTGATCCGTCAGGAGCTGAAAGATCCACGTCTGGGTGGTCTGGTGACCATCTCAGCCGTGAAGGTGAGCCCAGACTTAGGATATGCAGAAGTTTATGTCACAGTAATGGGTCGTGAACTTGGTGATGAGCAAAGTGAAGCGGCAAATAAAGAAACACTCGATGTCCTGAATAAGGCATCCGGGTTCCTGCGCCATGAACTGAGCCGTCGGATCAAGACACGTATTACACCTCGTCTACGTTTCCATTACGACAAAACCAATGCATATGGTAACTATATGTTTGGTCTGATTGCTGAAGCAGTGAAGGATTTACCTCCTGCTGAAGACAAGAAAGATGAAGAATAAGCTTTTATAAAGCGCAATAAAAAAGCCACCTTAGGGTGGCTTTTTTATTGTTGAACTTTTAAGTAGAACTGGCTAACTATTACTTTGAATCCTGGTCATTCATTTTCTTTTCATAAAATGCACGACGGCGGGTTTTCTGCCAAGGCAATGGACGTTCTAGTGTTTCTGGCACTTCACCACTCATCGAGCGCAAACGTAAATGCAAGGCCGCTTGCGCCATCAGGTTGGCAGATACCGGTGCAGTAATGAAGGCAAACAGGGTAATCAGTACTTCAGCAAAACCTAAACGACCATAGATAGCCGAAAAAATAATAGAAGCGATCAGAAAGCTTCCCAGGCCTAAGGTACTGGATTTAGTCGGTGCATGCAGACGCATAAAAAGGTCGGGTAGACGTATCATCCCAATGCCACCCACCAGCATAAAAAACGCGCCAATCAATAAAAAAATCGAAACTAGTATTTCTAAAATTAAAGGCATTTAAAAACTCCTAGTCGATGACATGTCCAGTGGTGAAATAGCGGGCAAGGGCAGCGGTAGAAACAAAGCCCAGCATGGCCACCAGTAGGGCACCTTCAAACATGAAAGTGCTGCTCCAGTAGATTCCCAGAATCACCACCAGACAGGTTGCATTTAAAAATAGGGTGTCCAGTGCCAGCAAACGGTCGACGATTGATGGGCCCATAACCAGCCGGATCAGACACAGTAACATGGAGATCGTGACAGCACCCAGACAAATCAGCAATGCATATGGCAGAATGGTCATGCTTCAGCTCCTGATTGTGCGCTAAAAATTTTAATCAATGGTTGTTCATAGCGCTGTTTAATAGTTTCAATTTCGGCCTCTTCATCATCCGTGCTTAAGGCATGCACCAGAATATCGCCACGGTCCTGATCAATCCCCGCAGAGACTGTACCTGGTGTCGTGGTAATAATCATTGCCAGCAACGTATTCACTTCTTCATGTTCGGTATCTAGCGGTACCCGAAACCATTTGGGATGCAGATTTTTGGTCGGTCCCAGTACTAAAATCGCGACTTTAATATTAGCGACAATGATGTCCCAAACAACGACCCAAAACAGGCGCATCGCTGGCACCCACCGGATATTCGGTGTGTAATCAATAAAAGGGGCGACCATTCTCGGAATCAAGATCGCCAGAAATATTGACATAAGGAGTGTGCCGGCTTCCATATTATGGGCCAGCATGATCCAGCTCATCGCCACAATGACCGAAACGAAAGGATGTGGGAACCAGCGTTGAAGTAATGATTCAGCCATTAAAGTCCCTCCGCCGGTTTAAGTTGATTGTCGTCGTATTTGTTCTGTTCAATATACTGCTTATCAATCTGACGCTGTTTAAATTCAGAAATATGATCGCCATTTAAGGTATTTTCTGAAATGACATAAGGAATCAGGTGCGCATTTGGATCAGGCGTTTCACCACCGTATTTGGTTTCTGGTAAATAACCCGGATCAAATGGCTGAACACTGATGAACTTGCCTTCAGCATCACGTTTTAACAGTGCTGCTTCATAAATCGGATTGGTTTTAATCTGTACTGCGGTCTGATAATTATATTGATAAATCGGTGCAGCAAAAACAACGTAGGCTGTCAGACTGAGCAATAATAGATAAATAACCCGGTCATTCCGTGCTGGTGCCTTGCTGGGCAAGGATTCATATTTGCTGAATTCTTCAGAATTTTCATCCTGTTCTGGTCGGCTTGAACGCCAGAACAGAATAAAACCAACCCGGGTAAAAGCCAGAATACTTAGTAAGCTGACCAGTAGAACCGTAAAGATAATCAGCATTTGATGTTCAGACTGTCCTGAAGCTTGCAGGATAAACACTTTACCGAAGAAGCCACTGAAAGGTGGCAAGCCGGCCATCATCAAGGCAATGATGAAATACACAATAGAAACCAGCTTATTCTGTTTCATCTGTGGGGCAATTTTAAAGTGATCTTTAAATTCACCGCGTTGTGAGGTAATCCAGCCACACAGGATATAAAACGCTGCGCCAATCAGGGTACTGTGCACCATATAGTACAAGGCACCTGCCCAGGCTTGGGTACTGTTCATGGCAATCGCAATCAGAATGGTGCCGACTGAAGACAGGATCATAAAGCCGACAAAACGGCGTAGACGTTCAGTCCCAATGGCACCGAATGCACCATAGAGTGATGTAATCACACCAATGGCCAGCAGACAGTTCATCAGGATCTGATGGCTGTATTCATCATCAAATACGGTGCCATTGACGCGGATAATCGCGTAGATCCCGACTTTGGTCATGATGGTAAACAGGGCAGCCACTGGAGTAGTGGCAACAGCATACGTTTTAGGAAGCCACAGGCCTACCGGTAACATGGCTGCCTTGATCCCGAACACCACAAATAGCATCAATCCGCCTGCAACGGCCAGCTTATGTTCATCGTCTGCCAAAGTTGGCATCAGACGAGCAACATCAGCCATATTCAGGCTGCCGACACTGCCATAAATCATCCCGAGTCCGATCAGGAACATGGCAGAAGCAAGCAGGTTAATAGCCACATAATGCACACCGAGCTGAAAGCGTGCCTTGCCTTGCCCATGCAAAAGCAGGACATAGGATGCCATTAACAGGATCTCGAAGAACACGAACAGGTTAAACAAGTCACCGGTCAGGAAGGCACCACTAAGCCCCATTAATAGAAAATGGACCATGGCATGGAAATAACGCCCGCGAATATCCCATTCTTTGCTGGCATACCAAACGATTGGCAAAGCGAGTGTATAGGTCAGTACCAGCATCAAGGCAGAGAGCTGGTCCAGGACCAGCACAATACCAAAAGGGGCGGCCCATTCACTTAAAGTGTAGACACTAATTTGCCCTTGGCTGCTATTGATCAGATAGCCAATCGCCATAATCAAACCCAATAGGGTCGAAATATGACTCACGCCACGACGCCAAGGCTGACGCCAGTCGGTAATCAGAGAACCAGAACCTGGGTTACCCAACAGTACTAGAATAAAGGCAGTAAAAGCCGGTAAAAGAATACTGAAAATAGGGGTGTGTTGATTCAAGAAGTTGAGAAGATCAGTCATTACGGCTCATCCTCACGTGGGTCATGTTGCGGTATCTCTTCTTTGGAATCAACGTGATCTGTTCCTGATTCATAACGGCTACGTAAGGCCAGCTGTACAATAAAGGCGGTGGTGGCAAAACCGATTACAATTGCGGTTAAAACCAAGGCCTGAGGTAAAGGATCGGTGACCTGCGTGGTTTCGGTGAGTACTGCAGGTGAATTCATCTGAATACGGCCCATGGCAAATAAAAACAGGTTCACTGCATAACCAATCATGGCCAGTCCGAGGACCACCGGAAAGGTACGTGCCCGCAGAATCAGATAGATCCCGGTGGCAGTGAGTAGGCCAATTGCTGAGGCTAATAAAAGTTCTAAACTAATCATTCTATTATCCTCTTGGTACTGGGCCAGTCATACTTGAGTGACGGGAGTCACCCAGAACGGAAATCATCAGCATGGTCGCACCGACTACGGTGACATAGACACCGACATCAAATAGTGCAGCAGAAGCCAGATGCATATCGCCAAGTAATGGCGGATGGACATGAATATGGGCACTGGTCAGGAAAGGACGTGACCAGAACCAGGCTGCGATGCCAGTCAGGCCAGCAATAGTCAGGCCGACGCCAATCCAGATTTCATAGAGACGTCCAGATTTAGCTCCCAGCATTTTTTCTGCATGATCCTGACCAATGGCAACGTATTGAATGATCAAAGCCAATGAGGTGACCAGACCGGCAATAAAACCGCCACCCGGAAGATTATGGCCGCGCATAAAGATATACAGACTAACCACCAGTGCTACCGGCAAAATCCATGATGCAGTAATTCTTAGCATCAAAGGGGAGGGGTTAAAACGGTAAGTCAGGCCTTGGGTAATGGTGGTGCCATGAGCACGCATACCATCCATCAGACTTAGTACCCCAATGGCGGCAATCCCGAGTACGGTAATCTCGCCAAAGGTATCGAAACCACGGAAATCGACCAGAATTACATTGACGACGTTTGTACCGCCACCAAGCGGAATCGATTGTTGGATGAAGAACCAGGAAATTGAATTATGGTCACGTGTCATAACTAGCCAGGCAACTGTTGCAATTCCTAGACCTCCGCAGACTGCAATCACTGCATCTCGCCAGCGTCGGGTCGGGCTGGATTCATAAGGCGTTAATTGTGGCAGGAGTGACAGGCTCATTAGTAGCAGAACCGTCGTTACTACATCGACTGTAATCTGGGTCAAAGCCAGATCGGGTGCTGAAAAACCAATGAAAACCATGGTGACGACCAGACCGACCGCACCGCTGATCAGGATGGCTTTAATCCGTTCATGATGGAACCACAGCATCATCCAGCAGGCTGAGAACAGCAGTAACCATAGAACGATGGCCAGAACTGGTGCATGGGTCAGTTCGCGGCTACCGGTGTCGATCCCATTGACGACGAGTGGATAGCCCACCAGACCAATGGTAAACAGCACCGTCCACAAAATATAACTTTGCAGTTTGCCATTTTCAGTCGCACGGCGGAAACGTCTTGAATTCAGTAACAGATTTTTCAGGAACAGATCAAACAGTACACGACCTTGCAGTTTGCCCAGTTTCGGATCCAGATCAATTTCCCGAATTGCGCCGCCTTTGGCCAGTGCAAAATAGAAAATTGCACCGCCGAATATCGCGATGATACTCATCACCAAAGGCAGATTAATACCGTGCCAAAGGGCGAGGTGAGTGCCTTCAAAGGCGAAATTCTGGGTTGACGCTTGTGTGGTGCTATTTACAATCTTTTCGACCAGTAATCCTGGTAGCAGACCAACTGCAATACACAGAAAAGCCAGTAAGATAGCCGGTGCACGCATACCAAATGGCGGCTCATGCGCAGCTTTATTTGGGACTTGCTGGCCTAACGGACCATCAAAAAACACGCCATGTACCAGGCGAATCGAATAGGCGACAGCGAAAATCCCGGCCAGTGTTCCTGCAATAGCAGCACCGACCATGACTGGGCCACTTAAGTTTGCGACCAGTTCGGTAAAGAACATTTCCTTGGACAAGAAACCATTGGTTAATGGAATACCAGCCATGGAGGCGGCGGTGATCATGGTCAGTGTTGCGGTAAAAGGCAGCATTTGCCAAAGACCAGACAATTTTCGCAGATCACGAGTACCGGATTCATGGTCAATGATCCCGGCAATCATGAATAGGGCAGCTTTAAAGGTTGCATGGTTAATGATATGGAAAATTGCTGCTGCCACGGCCAGTGGTGAGCCAATACCCAGCAAACACATGATCAGGCCCAAGTGGCTAATAGTTGAATAGGCCAACAGACCTTTCAGATCTTCTTTAAAGATGGCAAAGAACGCTGCCACACACAGGGTAAATAACCCGATAAAAGTAACAATATTATGGAACAGTGCCGCGCCTGCAAAAATCGGCAATAAACGTGCGACTAAAAACAGGCCCGCTTTGACCATGGTGGCAGAGTGCAGATAGGCAGACACCGGCGTCGGTGCTGCCATGGCATTTGGTAACCAGAAGTGAAACGGGAACTGCGCACTTTTGGTAAAAGCACCGAGTAAAATTAATAATAATGTCGGTACAAATAGGGCATGTGCCTGAATCTGTTCGCCCATCATCAGGATCTGGTCAATCTGATAGGTACCCGTCATCTGTCCGAGCAGAATAAAACCACCCAGCATAGATAAGCCGCCCATGCCGGTAATGGTTAGAGCCATGCGTGAGCCGCGTTGGGCCGCTTCGTAATTGCTCCAGTAACCAACTAGCAGGAAGGAAGAAATACTGGTGAGTTCCCAGAAAATCAGGAGAATCAGAAGATTATTAGACAATGAAATACCGAGCATCGCTGCCATAAACAGCATCAGCAGGAAATAGAGTTTACTCAGGGAGTTTTTAGGACTGAGATAGTAATAGGCATAGATATAAATCAGGGTACCAATTCCACTAATCAGCAGAGCAAACAGCATGCCCAAAGCATCCAGCCGGAAACTGAAGTCGATTCCAAGCTGGGGTAGCCAGGACCAGGTCTGGGTAATTACCGTTCCATTAAATACAGCAGGCGCCTGACTCAACAGTAATAAGAAACTGCTGAGGCTGACGGCAATTGCTCCTAAAGCCGTTACCCCGCGTGAAAATTGCTTCAGCCACGAGACAAGGGTTGTGCCTAATACTAACGGTAACAATATAATAATTGGCAGCACACTCGTATCCATTGTCGTGATATAGGTTAAGGTCAACCTAGGGTGAATCTTTATCTTTCAAGGATTACAGGACCGCAAAGAGCGACCCAAAACTTCTCGATCTTGAAAGCCAGAATGATATTCAAACAGAATAAAACAGTTGTATTGCGCAACTTATAAACGATAGCAAATTCCGATTTTACAACGAAAATTGCAAGTAAAACCGATCATATTACAGGATAACCACAACATCAATGTTTTTATGTAGAACTTGTAGATTATACGTAAGCTTGGTTTTGATATGGGGTGCATGCTTGAACATCTCGTACAAATTTGACCGAAAATAAAGATCAAACTCCCTGCATTTATTGATAAAAATTTATAACTTCTTGATCAGGAATGCAGAAAATCAAAACCTATTCTTGCATCCTGATTTTAATTTTTAAATTGCATTATCGTTTCAGCACTAGTTAAGAAGATTGAGGCAGGCTTTGTGAATTATCCTGACTCAACAGTTGTAAAAGTTCTTGCTGCTGTTCTGTGCTTAGCTGTTCCTGAATCAGTTGCAAAACAGACTGAGCCGTCAAGTTGACTATTTCTGGTTCCTGAAGTGCATCTTCAACTTTTTCTATATCTGAATGATTTTGGCTCATCTCAAGCGGCAACTCTGCATAAAAATGATCATACTGAACCTGCATTGGATTTAGATGGATGGGATGCACCTGTTTATTTTCCAGTTTTAGACACTGAAAATCCTGAGCCTGCTCCAGCAATTCCGGCCGGTTTCCAGTCACAATAATCTGCAAGTTAGGAAACGCCTGATGCAGACGCGGTAAAATGACGGCGGCCATGTCCTGATCCAGTTGATGATCAATTTCATCAATCAGTAAAATGCCAGTACCTTCCTGACAGGGAAATAAGCTGTGCGGATTAAGCAGACAAAGGCGCCGTACAACATCTCCCACCAGTGCAATCCAGTTCCGGATACTGCTCGACAACTGCTGAAAGCTAAAGGTGTGATCCTGATAACGCACCATCAATTGCAGCTTGGGCTGGTAGTCCAGATAAATCTGGCTAAGTTCTGGTAGTACAATGGATAAAGCTTCACGCAAGGCAGTCAGGCTCGGTGTATGCATATGTGCTTTAGCTTTTTCAATTTGCTGGACCAGCTGATCTGCCTGTATATCATCCGATTGCTGTAGCGCCTGATCTAGAATCTGGTCAATGATCTTGGCACTTTGTGCATTTTCGATATCACTGATTTCACGAAACCATTCAAAGAAACGTGCAAAAGTCGTAAAAGGGATAGCAGTAATTTCATAGGCATGCGCAGTCTGAAAAATGGCCTGATTATTTTTGCTGAGTAAATTGATTTCATTGACGAAGCGTTCAGCCGGATAATAGGCGACCATAGGCAGGCCGAGCAAAGGGTCATGTTGTCTTGCCTTCTGATAAAGATTCACCATGGTATCGAGTTGCTGGGTTTCCGCTTTGGCAAAGCCAATTCCCTGACTATTTAAGGTTTTGTATAACTGCCAGGAACAGGATTGGGCAGGGGCTGCTTCTCCCTGTGCTGATTCAGGTAATGGTCCCAAATCATCAGGAAAACGCACCTGGATATCAATTTTGGATTGCAGACGATTTTGCAGGATATCCTGATCCAGCATACTTAAACCTGCGGTACGCAAGTCGCGAAAACGTGCAGAAAACCAGGTCAAAGCCTGATAACTCAAGCGCAGCAAGGTGGTTTTACCCGAACCCTGATCACCCAGAATTAAAGTCACAGGTGATTTTTGCAGATCAAAATCGAGCTGAATATTAGAAAAGTGCAGAGCATGTTTGAGTTGTATTTTTTCGATGTGCATGGATCACCTGTAGCGTGATTTTTACATCTATGTTTTACCTTAGCCAACGGCTTGGCGCAGTGACTGTGGCATCCTGATTTTCAGTTGTTGAATGAGGTCATAAATGTGATGAATATTTAAGCTTACTTTAGCACGAGTACAGGCCACGTAAAGCAGACGTAACTCTTCGTCACTAATTTTATGGTCTTTCTCATTCAGCTTGAACTGGTAGTCATCTTCAATATGCACACGATCCCATTCCAGACCTTTGGCCTTATGCGCGGTAGAGATGATGTAGTCCGCTTGTCCGATTGGGGTGATTTTGGCGAGGGCAGTTTTCAGGGGATCAGTGCCATGTTCATCGACCAGTTTGACTAAAGGCTTGATATCACTGCCTTCATTGGTCTCACAGTATTCGTGTACATCATGCCATGAGTTAAACCAAGCCAGTTCAGGCACATCAACTACACGCTTGCCCTGTTTCAGCATCGCAGCGGCATCAACAAAACGGTTCAGTTTGACATGATCCGCTTGCAGGCTGACTTTATCGCCACGTACTAAACCGGCAAGTAATAGTTCCATAGCACGCGCATTGGTCCGGCATAGAATCGCATCGCGTAATTTAGTGTGCGGTTTATTGACGACTTTGGAGTTTAAGTGCGGATTACCGAGTAGGGGCACGGTTTCATTCAATGCTCCCAAAATCGCATTGGCATTCAGCGCAATTTCAGGCCCGAAACGGAATGAAGTGGTCAGACGAGATTCGGGTAGCGGCAGCTGCTGCATGGCATTCACTGCGCCACGCCAGGCATAAATCTGCTGATGCGCATCGCCGACATAGATGACCTGAGTGCTACGCTGTTTCAGCAAAATTCCCAGCATCAGTGGGTCGGCATCCTGTGCTTCATCAAACAGCACATAGTCGGCAGGAATATTGGGCTCAGACAATGCCCAAAGTTTCAGGTAAATATCATGCCCAATCCCGGCCTGATGATTGGGATCAATTGACTCTAACCAACGCCGTTCAACTGCTGGATAAAGTTTCTTTTGCAATGCTTCAATATCATCTGGGTGTAGCCAGCTCGGTGCCTGAATATGTCGCGGGGCGGGATATTGCGAACTGGTTGAGCAGAAATAGCCAACTGCATTCGCGACCAGACTGGCCAGACGCGAAGGCATCAGTACATATTTTTCATAACGTCCGCCCATCATCCGGCGCAAGGTCATCGGTTCAAGGCGATATTCTTTGGCAATAAAGCTTGGACTTAAACGCGGTAGGCGTAGTTTATCCGTGACTCCACGTGGAACACTGCGAAAAGCCAGGGAGTGGAAAGTACGGCAGTCGACACCACGATGAAACTTGTTTTGTGCTTCTGAGGCAATGGATTTATTAAACGCCAGATACATGCCGCGCCGTTCCGGCATGGCATCACTGATCATTTGCAGGGTCGTAGTTTTACCTGTGCCCGCATAGGCAATGACTTTAAAAGATTTTCCCAGACGTGCGTTATCAATGGCAGTGGCCTGCTCATAGGTCGCTTTGGGTTTTTGCAGATCAGACACAGGTAGATTCATTCACGACTTAATGTTGACGATTGGCTTTTTCAACCAGACCGGATAGACCCTGACGGCGTGCCAGTTCATTCAGGACCAGTTGTGGATCAAGGTCAAAATAACCAAGCATGACAATGGTATGGAACCACAGATCAGCTACTTCATAGATCAGGTCATTCTTGTTGTCTTCAGAGGCTTCAGTTTTGAAATCTTTAGCCGCGATCACGGTTTCAAAGCTTTCTTCACCGACTTTTTCCAGAATCTTGTTTAAACCTTTATGGTACAGCTTGGCCACATAAGAGGATTCCGGATCAGCTTTCTTACGCTCTGCCATCATCTCGCCCAAGTATGATAATACTTCAACCTGTTCAGACTGAGCAGTTGAGGCATTCATAGCAAGGGTATGTGGATTTGTTGATTTTTCACCATAGATTGCTGCTGGATCTTTAATTTGTGCATCCACAATTTCCCAGCCATTCGGTGTCAGTTTACGATAGAAACATGATTCACGGCCGGTATGGCAGGCAATACCACCATGCTGTTCAATCTGTAAAATAATCACGTCCGCATCACAGTCCAGACGGATTTCATGCACAGTCTGGAAATGACCAGATTCTTCACCCTTATGCCATAACTTGTTACGTGAACGGGAGAAATATACCGCCTGATTTTTTTCAGCAGTTAAAGCCAGCGCTTCACGATTCATCCAGGCGACCATCAATACACGACCAGTTTGATGGTGCTGGGCAATGGCAGGGATCAGACCTTGTTCGTTAAATTTTACTTCATCGAGCCATTGCACGTTGTTCATAAGGGTTTCCATTAATTGAATCAGAATATAAAAAGATGGATAGGAAATATCCGTCCATAGTGTACGTGATCTCGTCGCATTTGCGGCAAAAATCTGTACCTGAAAAGACAGGATGTGTCGTTAGGCACATTCAGATTATAAACCTGAGCGGTTGAATCTCTAAAGTGCAGAAATAAAATAGCCGCCCTTAGGCGGCCGAAATATTCTTGAAGAAATTACCAATGCTCGCCCGGGAAGATCCGCGCATAGGCCTTTTGCACCCAGTTCAGTTTTTGCGGCTGACCCACTGATGCTGAAGAGCTTGGGAACAGGTTATAACCGATCGACATCAGGACATTGTTGATGTCTGGTGCAATCGCATAGGTAATCGAAGCCAGACGTCCCAAATTGGTTGCGACTTTCTTCGGACGTTTCACAATCGCATAAGCAACCAGTTCAGCTGCCTGTTCCGGAGACAGGGTAGGCACATATTTATAGATCTTGGTCGGTGCGATCATTGGTGTACGAACCAAAGGCATATAAATTGAAGTGATTGCAACTTTATGTGAATGGACTTCTGCAGACAGACAGCGGCTGAAAGCATCCAGTGCCGCTTTAGATGCGACATAAGCCGAGAAGCGGGTGGCGTTCGCCAATACACCAATCGAGCTGATATTAATGATATGACCTGCACGGCGAATCATCATTTGCGGCAGGATATTCATCACCAGGCGCACTGCACCAAAATAATTTAGCTGCATGGTACGTTCAAAATCATGAAAACGATCCACTGATTCATGCACTGCACGGCGAATCGAGCGGCCCGCATTGTTAATCAGGATATCGATATGGTCGACTGAAGCAATAATCTGTTTGGACACTTCATCAATGGATTCCATATTGTTGAGATCACATGGAAATACCGAAGCTTTACCGCCTTTGGATTCAATTTCTTTTTTTACTTGTTCTAGGGTGTCTTTGGTACGCGCGACCAGTAAAACATGTGCGCCAGCATCTGCCAGCTGATGTGCCGTCGTTAAACCTATACCACTGGATGCGCCTGTAATGAGAACAGTTTTACCTGCAATACGTTTTTCCAATTGTTTCTGTAGTCTAGTTTTCACGTTTGTTATCCCTAATTTGAAGACTGCGTTCAAATTATTTTTATTAAAAAATCAAAGATGGCTCTAAAGAGATAAGAGCGAAGATGAGTACTAATATAATAACTAATTATTTAAGAAAATCTATACATTAAACTATTGAAAATAAAATAAAAATTAGAGTAATTGCTCTAATTGTGTTCGCCGTTTCAATTGATTTTTATCATGAAAATAAATCACAAAGCAAGTGATTGTATTCAAAAAATAAATAAAAAAACTCCAGCATTTTTGCTGGAGTTTTCTGCTTTAAAATGGCGCTTAAACTGCTGCAAGAGATTGTTCCAGATCCGCAATCAGGTCATCAATGTGTTCAATTCCAATCGATAAGCGAACCATATCTTCACTCACACCTGCTGATTTGAGCTCTTCAGGATTGAGCTGGCGGTGGGTGGTGGTTGCAGGATGACAGGCGAGACTCTTAGCATCCCCAATATTGACCAGACGGGTGAACAGTTGCAGGGCATCGATAAAACGGGCACCGCCTTCACGGCCACCTTCTACACCAAAAGTCAGAATGGCAGACGGTTTACCTTTCACATATTTTTGTGCCAAAGCATGCTGCGGGTGATCTTTCAGACCGGCATAATTGACCCATTTTACTTTTGGATGTTGTTGCAAATATTCTGCAACCTTCAGCGCATTTTCGGTATGACGTTCCATACGCAGGCTCAAAGTTTCCAAGCCTTGCAGAATTAAAAATACATTTTGCGGGCTGATCGCTGCCCCGGTATTACGCAGAGGTACGACACGAGCACGCGCGATATACGCCGCTTCACCTAAAGCTTCAACATAATTAACACCGTGATAACTCGGATCAGGTGTATTCAGAGCAGGGAAACGCTCGGCATGTTGACCCCATGGGAATTTACCGCTATCCACGATAATGCCGCCAATCGAATTCCCATGACCACCAATATATTTGGTCAGTGAATGCACCACGATGTCGGCACCGAAATCAAAAGATTTCTGTAGGACTGGTGTCGCTACAGTATTGTCGACGATGACTGGTACGCCATATTCATGGGCAATTTTGGAAATCGCTTCGAGGTCAATAATATTACCCAGCGGGTTACCAATTGATTCCACAAAAACCAGTTTGGTCTTGTCATCAATTAGGCCACGTAATGCTTCCGGATCTTGATAATCAAAGAAGCGAACTTCGATCCCTTGTTTAGGCAGGGTATGTGCAAACAGGTTATAGGTGCCGCCATATAAAGTAGACACCGAAGCAATATTGTCACCTGCTTCAGCAATGGTCTGAATCGCATAGGTAATCGCAGCCATACCCGAAGCCAATGCCAGTGCACCAATCCCGCCTTCCAGAGCTGCAATACGTTGTTCTAGCACCGCTGTGGTAGGGTTCATAATGCGGGTATAAATATTGCCCTGAACTTTCAGGTCAAACAGATCGGCACCGTGCTGAGTATTGTCAAAGGCATATGAGGTGGTTTGATAAATCGGCACTGCCACAGCTTTAGTAGTAGGTTCCGGGCTATAGCCTGCGTGAATCGCTAAAGTTTCTGCTTTATGAGTCATGATCGTTGGTCTTCTTGTGTTTTTAGCTGTAATGAAACTGCTCAAATATTAGCACTTGAAATATGAAGAAAAGTGCATATTTATTCAAATGAATATCTTAATTAACGATATAGCATCAATAAAATAATGCAAGTTTAGGTGTTAGAAATGCTGTTTGAAAAATAAACAGGATTAAACTTGTAACAAGGCATTAACTTCACGTGAATGGCTTATGTTTTGAAGACTTTCTGCGTATAATAGCCGATTATTTTTTCGCTCATGATTGAGCAGGGGGAGTTTGTTTCTTCCCCCATTTGGTTTTTCAATTGAGGAGTCCTACGTGGCCCAATATATTTATACGATGAACCGAGTGTCCAAGATGGTTCCGCCAAAGCGCGAAATCCTCAAGGATATCTCCTTATCATTTTTCCCAGGCGCAAAAATTGGTGTGCTTGGTCTGAACGGTGCAGGTAAATCTACTTTGCTTCGTATTATGGCGGGCGTAGATAAAGATTTCTCTGGTGAAGCACGTGCGCAACCGGGTATCAAAATTGGTTACCTCGAGCAAGAACCACCACTTGATCCAACCAAAGACGTTCGTGGCAACGTTGAAGACGGCGTACGTGAAGCACTTGATGCACTTGAACGCCTTGATCAGGTATTTGCAGACTATGCAGATCCGGATGCAGACTTCGATGCTTTGGCGAAAGAACAGGAAAAACTGGAAGCAATTATCCAGACTTGGGATGCGCATAACCTGAATAACCAGCTGGAACAGGCTGCAGCAGCATTAAATCTGCCTGCATGGGATGCAGATGTAACCATGCTTTCAGGTGGTGAACGCCGTCGTGTTGCATTGTGCCGTTTGCTGCTGTCTAAACCAGACATGTTGCTTCTTGACGAACCAACCAACCACTTGGATGCAGAATCTGTATCTTGGCTGGAACGCTTCCTGAAAGACTTCCCAGGCACTATCGTGGCGATTACGCACGACCGTTACTTCCTGGATAACGTGGCCGAGTGGATTCTGGAGCTTGACCGTGGACATGGTATTCCTTACCAAGGTAACTATTCTTCTTGGCTGGAACAGAAAAATGCGCGTTTAGAACAAGAGAACAAGCAGGAAGAATCTTTTGCTAAAGCATTGAAAAAAGAACTTGAATGGGTTCGTTCAAATGCGAAAGGCCAGCAGAAGAAAAACAAAGCACGTATGGAACGTTTCGAGGAGCTTAACTCTCGTGAATTCCAGCAACGTAATGAAACTTCTGAAATCTATATTCCACCTGGTCCACGTCTGGGCAACAAGGTGGTTGAAGTTGAAGGGATCAGTAAATCATTTGGTGACAAACTGCTGTATAAAGACTTGTCTTTCACAGTACCACCAACAGCGATTGTCGGTATCGTAGGTCCAAACGGTGCAGGTAAAACTACACTGTTCCGTATGATGACGGGCGAACAGCAACCCGATACTGGTACAGTGACTTTAGGTGATTCTGTAAAAGTTGCTTATGTGGGTCAGATCCGTGACACCCTGGATGACAATAAAACCGTTTGGGAAGAAGTGTCTGGCGGTCTGGATATCCTGAAAGTGGGCGATTACGAAATTGCATCTCGTGCTTATATTGGACGCTTTAACTTTAAAGGCCAAGATCAGCAAAAACGCGTAGGTGAATTGTCAGGTGGTGAGCGTAACCGTTTACAACTTGCGAAAATCCTGCAACAAGGTGCGAACGTTATCCTGCTCGATGAACCATCAAACGACTTGGACGTAGAAACTTTACGTGCGTTAGAAGATGCGATTTTGGTCTTCCCGGGCTGTGTGATGGTGGTATCGCATGACCGCTGGTTCCTGGACCGTATTGCGACTCACATCTTGTCATTTGAAGATGAGACTCCAGAATTCTTCACCGGTAACTATACCGAGTTTGAAGAATATCGCCGTAAGAAATATGGCGATGATCTGGCAGCGAAGCGTCAGAAATACCGCAAAATTGGTGCTTAATCAAAGCGCATAAAAAAACCGGCCTTTGGGCTGGTTTTTTTCTTTAATATTGGACACTCATTTGGCTATAAGTATTCGATAACAGACGCGCAGCTTTTAAATGACCTTGCTGTTTAGCCTTATTCAGCCATTCTTCAGCATGAAAATAATTCTGGTCTAAGCCTAGACTACCTTTAAGAAAGTGTTTACCCAGTCTATATTGCGCTTCGACGTGTCCACGCGTGGCTGCACTTAAGTAATTCCAGAAAGCATTGCGTTGATAATTTTCTTGCTGCTCTAGCTGCGTAATTTGAAAATGTTCGGCTTGGTGTTGCTTTAAAACATGGCAAAGCTTTTCAAGCTGTACAGCTTCCAGATAATAGGTATCTGCTTCAGAAATAGCATTTTCCATTTCTGAACCTGTAGGCTGATCATGAGAAAACAGAAAATGTATGACTTTTTTAAGTTTAAGCATTTTTATTCCTCACCTTTGCCATTATTAACAATTATTTAAACTATCCACTAAAGACTACAATATAAAGCGGTTTTATTTCGGTAATGAATTGCATGCTTTTAGTCTCATGTTGATATTTTTGTGTATTTAATGAGCAAAAACAAGCAGTAGAAATAAAAAAACTTCATTTTAAAAGTGAAGTAAATTAGAAAAAATATGAATTTATTGCTCTAGTCGACACTTTAATATTGGATGGTAGAAAATTTAGTTCTACTAATAAAAAAATCTTGCATAAGCATGCAAGATTTTTAGCTTTGAAAATGAGTGAACTATAGAAATCAGATTTCCCACTCATGATTGCATTCACGGCATTTCCATTTCTTTTGGCTTTGCATGAAAGCCTGCATAGAAATTTTAAAATCAGGCAAATCTTTATAGAACATGAAGCCTGCGATCAGACAGATAATAAACACGATCACAGTGGCGGTCTGTAAAGTCGTACCTGCACCATCTCCAAAAATCCACATCGCGATGCTAATGATGACCAGCAGCAATAATACAAACAGGGCAGGCACCAGCATGATCAGGCTTTTAGGCACGACAGGACGCGCCGCTGGTTGACCTGGCTGAGCAACGGGCATGATTTTTGGGCTTTGACATTTAGGGCAACGATATTGCATTACAACTCCAAAATTCTAAATTACTGATTATTTTATCGGAAGATACGCAAAAACCGAAATACCGCCAATATAAAACAGACAGACAATAAAAAACCCAAGTCACAATGCTTGGGTTTTTTATTAAGATGTTGCCATCTTGAATATGGCGTCCCTACGGGGATTCGAACCCCGGTTACCGCCGTGAAAGGGCGATGTCCTAGGCCTCTAGACGATAGGGACAAATGAGGCAAATACACAGGTAAAGCAAGACTTATTTGGTGGAGTCAAGGAGGATCGAACTCCTGACCTCTACAATGCCATTGTAGCGCTCTACCAACTGAGCTATGACCCCAGTCTGTGTGAGCGCTATATTATGGATATAACGCTTAGACGTCAACTAAAAAATAAATTAAGCTTGATCAACTGCTTCATTTTTCGGCAGTTTCAGACTCTCATTTAGTTTTTCCCAAGCTTTTACTTCTTTCTTGCTAGGAGCACCGACCACTTCCAGCGCGTGGCGCAGACGGGCAAAAGTTAGATCCGGACCAATGGTAACCATGGTCTGCATGACTGGGGTAGAAGCGGTTGAACCGGCAATCGCAATAAAGAACGCTGGCATAAAGTCACGTAATTTAATGCCCATCTGATTCGCCAGATCCATCAACGTTTGGCTAACAGTGTCATTGTTCCAGGTGAACAGGCTTTCTAGACGCCAGATCGCAAATTGCAGGCTTTGACGCACTTGTTCTTCAGAAAGTTTTTTGCTTTCGAACTGTTCTTTAGTCAAAGTCGGGAAATGGTTGAAATAATGCGCTGACCAGTTCACTGCTTCAGACAGCAGATTGATCCGTGGTTGAATTGCAGCAGCGATTTCTTCCAGTTTGGCACGGTCTGCTTTCCAGGCCAGTAAGGTATCTAACAGTTCAGCAGGAGAGAGGGCTTTAATCCATTGACCATTCAACCAGTTTAGTTTTTCAACATCAAAGATTGGACCACCTAGAGAGACACGGTTAATATCAAAGTGTTCAATCATTTCAGCCAAAGTGAATTTTTCACGCTCATCTGGCATTGACCAGCCCATACGGCCCAGATAGTTCAACAATGCTTCTGGCAATACACCGATGTCTTTATAGTAATTGATTGAAGTTGGGTTCTTACGTTTAGACAGTTTTGATTTGTCCGGGTTACGCAGTAGAGGCATGTGGCACAGGACTGGCATGTCCCAACCAAAGTATTTATACAGCAACTGATGTTTTGGTGCAGATGGAATCCATTCTTCACCACGAATCACATGGGTAATTTGCATCAGGTGATCATCAACCACGTTTGCCAGATGGTAAGTTGGCAGACCATCCGTTTTTAGCAGAATTTGCATGTCGACTTGCGCCCATGGAATTTCTACTTCACCGCGCAGCATGTCATTAAAGGTACATACCCCTTCAGTCGGCACTTTCATGCGGATCACGTGCGGTTCACCAGATGCCAGACGACGTGCCACTTCTTCTTTAGACAGTTTTAGACCGCGGCCATCGTAGCGTGGAGTTTCGCCACGAGCCTGCTGTTCAGCACGCATTTCATCCAGTTCTTGCGCTGTTGCGAAGCAGTAGAAGGCATGACCTTTATCTACCAGTTCTTCTGCGTATTTTTTATAGATGCTCATGCGTTCTGACTGACGGTACGGTGCATGTGGACCACTGACATCTGGACCTTCTGACCAGTTCAGGCCTAACCAGCGTAGGGAGTCCAGAATCATTTTTTCAGATTCAGGAGTAGAACGCAGCTGATCCGTATCTTCAATACGAAGAATGAATTCGCCACCGTGCTGTTTGGCAAAACACAGGTTGAACAGGGCAATATAGGCAGTTCCCACATGCGGGAAACCGGTAGGAGAAGGTGCAATACGAGTACGAACAGTCATAACCGGATCTAATCTTAAATATAAAATTGCAGCTATTATAACGAAAAAGCCACATCACTTAATGCTTTATTCAACATTGAATGATGCGGCTTTTCAGGATGAGCAAAATATAACGAATGTGGAGAACTAAAACTAAGTCTTATGAATTGCTCGGAGAAAAGATACTTTGCACAAAGCGGGTAAAGCGCAAGTTTTGAGCTGCAAAAAAGCTTTGAGTCGGATTTGATTTGAACGCAGTCAGCGCTTTAAGTTCATCCTCAGTATGAAAAGCATTTTTATCAGCTTTATGTTGCTGAATTGCTTTTTCAATTGGTGAGGTTTTCACTTCAATTGCACTTACAGAGGCTTTAGGTAGCTCTGTTTTCACAACTACGGCATGGCCAAGTTGAATCGAGAACAGCGTGATAAGACTTAGGATGCTGGCTGTAAATATTTTAAATTTCATATCCAAACTTCCTCCTTGGCTTTGGTTAATCTTGTTTTGTTAAAAATGTTGTTATAATACTGGCTACAATCTAATCACATTCAGATATGAAAAAGTAGAACCAAGTCACATTTTTTACAAAAAACTAATATTTCTCTGTGGAAAATTACTAAATCTCAGGATTTCCACATTTAAGTTGCCTATTTGTAACAGATAACTGTGTAGAGATCGTGAAGAACTGTCTTATATTGTAGCAGGATATTAAATTTTTAGGGGAAAATGTATCCGAAATGAATTGTGAGCATATATATCAAAAATAGAATATGATTGGATAAAATATTATAAACACATGATTGTTAAGTAATTTTTTTGTTTATATAGTGCTGAGTAAATTAGCAATGAGTGCCCATCATGAAAAAGATAATAACTTCTACTATCTCCAAGTGAAAGAGGACTCCACCCGTCAGTCAGGGTGGAGGTGAATTTCACAAATTTCAACCTTGTTGATTCTGAATATATTGTTTGATTATTTCCAAAGGCGCACCACCACAAGACCCTGCAAAATATGATCTTGACCATAAAACAGGTTTTGTATAATTCCCTCTCAAGTCTAAAAACTCATTTCGCATTCTTCTACTTGTTACAGACTTTAAATTATTAACCAATTTGCTTAACTGTACCGTTGGTGGATACTGAATAAGCATGTGAACATGGTCGGATTCACCATTACATTCCTTTAATTCAGCATCAAAATCTTTACATATTTCAGTTGCACACTCATTGAAATATTTATGATGCAACTCACCTAGTATTTTTTTTCGATATTTCGTTATAAAAACTAAATGAACATGAAGATTAAAGGCTGAATGTCGGTTTTTATATATCTCACTCATTGAAAAAATATACCTAAAATGTTAGAATCAGCACCATATTACCAGATACACACTCATTAATGAAAATCAATAAAGCGTATAAATTTAGGCTTGAGCCTAATGTCGAGCAAGAGGTTATTTTAAATAATCTCGTTGGCTCTGCACGCTTTGTTTGGAATCAAATATTAGCAATTTCATTTGAAATGTTTGCTCAAAATAAACACATTAATGCGGTGAATCTAGTAAAAAAGATAACAGCACTGAAAAAGAATCCTCAGTTTAGCTTTTTAGATGGAAATTCAAATGCTGTGTCACTTCAACAAAAAGTTCGTGATCTTGCATCAGCATGGGGGAAGTTTTTCAACCCTAAAGAACATGCTCGACTAAAAGAAAAAAAGCGCAAACCTAAGAAACCTAAATTTTTTAAATTGGCTGATGGTACTGAGGTTCAGTTGCGCCCACTTATGCCTAGATTTAAGAAAAAATCAGACGGTTATGATTCCATTCGCCTTGTACAATTCGATAAATACTGTTGGGTTAAAGGAAATAAACTCAAACTCCCTAATGGCGTAGGTGTTATTAAATTCAGGAAGTCGCAAGAGATTCTAGGCACAATAAAAAATGTGACGATCAGTAAGGTGTCAGGACGTTGGTACGTTTCATTCTGTACTGAAACAGAACTTACTGAAATGCCGATCCACCCATCAAAATCAGCGATTGGTGTTGATCTTGGTGTTAAGAAATTAATCACTACCTCAAATGGTCAGGTCTTTGACCCGATCAATAGCTTTAAAACCAATCAGATTAAATTAGCTAGACTTCAACGGAAGCAGAGAAAGAAAGTTAAATTTAGTCAAAATTGGAAAAAACTGAATTTTAAAATCAATAAACTACATCATCACATTGCCAATATTCGTCATGACTACTTGCAAAAAATCACTACAACGCTCAGCAAAAACCACGCAATGATTGCTGTTGAGGATTTAAAAGTAGCAAATATGTCGAAGTCAGCAAGTGGCACAATCGAAAATCAAGGAAAGAATGTAAAAGCTAAGTCAGGCTTAAACAAATCAATCCTAGATCAAGGTTGGGGCATGCTCGTCACACAACACCAAAAATAAATAATTACACACAACACCAAAATAATATAAATAAAATATAGAATATTTAAAGTCGAAATGTATAATAGACTCATGGAATTAAATGAGTCGGAAATACAGTGGAATCTAATATTCACACTTCAATAGCAAAAGTTGAGATTATTAAAGGCTTCCGTCCTCAACGATTTGATCCTGAAAAAAAATCCTTCTATGTTGTAGATGATTTTTATGCTGCAAGATTTCCAGCGATAGTTAAAAACAATGGAGAAATATGGCAGATAGCTTCAATATATCTTCAACATCTATTTATTACTGAAAATAAAGACTCAGACACTCTCGTTACTATTGGATTCCATCTTTTAGACTATTTACGTTTTTTGGATAAAAATTTTTTAACTTTTGGTGAATTTCCTTTAGAAGAAGAAAAACGTCCTACGGCTTTGTACTTTAAATATTTAAACGATCAAATAAGTTGTGGTGCATTCTCAAGCTCTTATGCTAGTGAAAGAATGAGAGCAGTTATTAATCTTTATAATTTTTGTATTGAATTCAAATTATTTGGCAGCCATTTAAAAGATCGTGCTTATAAGACATTAACTAGACGTATCTTGATTAGAGGGGAATTTGGTGATGCTAAATATAAAGACGTTGAAACCACAAATTATGCTATTCCAAGAAATAATAGAACTGTAAGTTCAGATGAAATTATTGATGGTGGTCGTCTTCATCCTTTAACGGTTTCTGAGCAAAAGATACTAAATAAGTATTTGAAGGATGCCCCTGTTGAATTGAGCTTAATGTGTTCGTTAGCTCTACATACTGGAGCTAGATTGCAAACAGTTTGCACGTTCAAGAAAAAACACATCTTAGATCTTAAAACAAAAGGAAAGATCAACTCAGGCGACAATACTTACTCTATTCAGGTAGGTGGAACAATTGATACTAAAAATAAGGTTTCTTATAAATTAAGAATACCTGTACAGATTGTTAAAAACTTATGGAATTACGTTAATTCAGAAGAATGGAAAGAAAGGGCTGAGTTAAGTTTCTATGGTATTTCTGATGAAAACTATGTCTTTTTAACTAGATATGGGAATCCTTTTTATACTTCTAGAGCAGAAATAGTTCAAAGGCAAAAGAATTATAAAGATTCTTCAAAAGATGAATTTTCACCCCAAAAAGGCGGTGCTGTACGTGAATTATTAAGAAAGCTCCAAATTGAAATGAAGATCAATAATGAGGACATTCGGCCTTTCTCATTTCATGATTTTAGAGCGACCTTTGGGTTGAATCTAGTTCGTAAATTACTGAAAGCCAATTGCGAACCTGACCAAGCAATGCTTTATCTTAAACAACGAATGGCGCATAAAAATATCTCTACCACTCATGGATATATGCTTTATGCGGGTTATGAAGAGCTAAGTCTAACTACCAATCAGAAATTTGAAAATATGCTTTATGAAGATATAGACCTCGATAATGATGGGGGGATTGAAATTGAATAATATTGTTTCGCTCCATGAAGAACGAGAGTTGGTATATATGAATACAGATGAGTTCCTAAAGAATGAAACTGTATCGTTCCAAAATATTATCTTGACGCTCACCATTAACAACGAGCTTCTAAAATTCGACTGTGCCAAAATATGCTACAAAGAATGGGTTAGTAAAGGAACAGCAGTAGCCAATCACATCAGACATATCGTATTGCCTGTAAAAGGAACATTAAGGGATAGCACATCCCTCGATCTAATCAAACGCTATATTAAAAAAAATATTGTGAATGGAGTTTCCCAATCAACAGTCAAAAATTCTTTATTCCAACTAGCCGGATTATTCAAGGAATTAGATAAACTGAATGTTGAGAAAGATTGGAGTGATAAAAACTCACAACTTAACCTATACAAGAAATACTCAGAGAAACTATATCTTAATTTTCAACTAGCATTAAAGGATGATAAAAAAACAAATATTTTTTATAGCTATCAGGCACTTCTTTCAAATTTGATAGGTTTTAATCTTGATATTGACGGCCTTAATATCAAAACAATCGCTTGGCAAGTTCCTCAAGAAAAATATACTCATAGGCAACCTATAAGCGAAGATAAACTTAAAGCATACTCCAATATTAATCTCTTAATTTTCAGACAAATTAAGACGTTCTTAATGGAAAATAAACCAATTCCTTTAATTATTGAAAGCAAAAAATTAGGAGTTCACTGTGTAGAGTCGAATACCAGTAGAAATAGCGATTACTATGATATGTTTATTGGCAAAAATGGTGAATTTCTAGATTTAGAACAAGCTAAAAGTATTTATTTAAAGTTTAAAAAAAATATTCCTGAGGAGAAATTTAATACGATCTATGAGAGATATAAAAGTATTTACGGAGATAGAAATAAGCCTTTTACTACCTTCAAAATAAGATTGATTAATAAGGCGATAAATGCTTTTGCAGCTTGTATATTCTGTGATAGCTCAGTGAATCCGTCTTTAATTTCTCAACTTAAAACGGATAGCTTTGATAGTCCAATTTCGACTAATAAAACAATACGCACCTATCTTATTAAGCCTAGAGCGAAAAAAAATAAAGTCCCTGTAACCTTTACAGTTACCTTTAAGTCTATTCTTAAAGAATTTTTTGAATTCAGAGAATGGGTTTTAAATAATGTACCTCTTCACCCATCATTTGAAACATCTTCATTATTATTTTCAATTATTGAACTTGAAAAAAAGTCAGAAGATCAAATCACCAGACTTATTTATTCTTATAAAGTTAGTCATTACTCAGGCTTTTATAAAATTTGGTTTAAAGAAAAATTCCCAGATGTGAATTATTTAACCCCCTCTATAATAAGGGCATCTGTAACTAATTTTTTTAACGAAATATCTAATAGTTCTGAGGTAACTGCTGAAAAGGCAGGGAATATTCCATCAACAACACGCCAAGCTTATACAGAATCTACTCCTGAACAGTTTTATAGCCAAATGAATGAATACTTCGATGCGGTTTCTAAAGCTTCTTATCAAAGAACTAGAGTTAGTGATAAACCTGTTCCAGTAAAGATCACTGTTAATGAAATTGAGGGTAATCAGACTACTCCTATAGGGCAATGTAGTAGTGTTCAAAATCCACAATTAGGTATTGGATTTCAAAATATAAGTGAGCCAACTTGTAGCAATCCTACGTCATGCCTTTTCTGTGAAAAATATGTAGTCCATGTAGATTATATAGATATTAAAAAGTTACTTTCTCTTAAAGAAATGACTTTCTTATCTATCAATAGAAATAAAGAAGATGAAATTCTGTATATCAGATACAGAATTGATGAAATCTTAAAACAGGCGGCAACAGCCTATCCTGAAACAGTCGAGATAATTAAGGATGTGGAGAAAGATATTGAAGATGGGAACTATGCTGAATACTGGCAACAACAAATAGACTTGATAACTGAGTTGATGGATTACTAATGATTGAGCAAAAATTTCAAAATCAACTTCTAACAGTGATAAATAACTGTAATTTTGATTCATTACCTGAACCCAACTTTATCATTTCATTTGATAAAGAAGGTAATCCTCTATCTAGATATAAAGATAATGAATGGGATTTAATGTGTTATGCATATAAAAAACAATCATCTTCAAGGGTTATATTTCAGTTAGACAACAACTCAGAAAATGCAAAAATTTTAATTGAACAGATTAAACTAATACTTTACTCAGGTATGGTTGAATTTCAAAATAATGGTTCTTCACGATTAATAAATATAATTGTTTATCAAGGACAAAGACTAAAAAAAATAGCTAATATTTGTCTTAAATATGGGTGTAATTTCAGCAATATTAGATTGTGCAAAGAAGCTATGGAAACTATTGTAAAACACATTTGTAGCTTAAAGAAAATTTCTGCCTCAACATATATCAAAGATTTATATAAAATAAATAATACACAAATTAAATATCAAATTGAAAAATTTGGTATTAGTGAGAAAGAGATAAAAAAAATAGAGAAAATGGTTAATAAATTAGAATCAGAATCTAAGCAAACCACTCTAATACCAACAAATATATATGCTGACATTGTTGTTCAGTGTATAGATTATATAAATGAATACCACTCTAAAATAGAACAGATTAAAAATTTTTCTTTTGATTATTTTTCAAAAAAACATACTATAAAAGAGTATCAAAAGATAGTATCTGAAAATAACTTGGAAAAGATATTTGAAAAAATAAAAATAAAAAATCCGACCTATCTTTACATCCTATATTCAAGTTTTCAAGCTATAGCAGCAATGATGGTTCTATGTTTTAGTGGTATGCGAATCAGTGAATTACAAAACCTTCCAATTAATGCTTATACATCTAAAATTTACAACAAGCAGAAAGTTTATGTTTTAAATGGATTTACGAGTAAAGATAAAGTTACAGGTCTTAAATGTACTACATGGATTACAAGTAATATAATTGAAAAGGCTATTGAATGCTTACGTGTACTCTGTGAGATTCATAGATTCTATTACGATTATAAAAAACGTCTGGGTGGTAAAAGTGTAAAACAGAAAGAAAAATATAAAGACTTAAATATATTAGAGCTTGAGGATTACCCATTATTTCCCTCATTTACATTTGTAGGTAAGGAACAGCCAAAATATGGGATACCAGTAGCCGAAATCTCTCAGGGAATTAATAAATGGGTTGATCGAATTTTAAAGCCAAAACTGTTTACCCAAGAGGATTTGAATGAATTATATGATTTTAATCCTTTGGAAGATTGGGATAGCTATGAAGAGCTAGTAATTGGAAAACCATGGCGATTTAAAACACACCAATTCAGAAGGTCGCTCACTGTTTATTCTATTAGAAGCGGATTGGTAAAATTACCGACTTTGAAGAAGCAACTTCAACACATTAGCTTTGACATGACGTTACATTATGGAAATAATGCTGTTGATAGCAAAAATTTTATCTTCGAACCTGAGTTAGTTACTGAGTTTAATAATGAAAAAATTGAACATACTACTAACTTGTTTTTAAATATTTTAGAACAGGATGATGTGTTATTTGGGGCTAGAGGTACAAGCTTAGAAACACAAAAAAATAATCTAAGACAACTATATCTTCCCGACAGAAAGAAAACTGAAAAGCTAATTAAAACAGGTCAAATATATTACAAAGAAACTCCACTTGGTGGTTGTAGTCTTGAAACTAATTGTAATCGTTTAGGATTTGCTTATACGACAGCTTGTGTAACGTGTGAAAATGCTATATTTGATCAGTCTTCAGTTAAGAAACTTGAGATTGTAAAAAATAATCTTAAAAAACAATTATCTAAATATGAATTAGGAAACTATTTTCATGATCAATTAAAAATAGAGATTGAGTCTATAGATAAAGTTCTAGCAAAACGAATCACATTAATTGAGACCGTTAAAAATGTCTAAAGCAGTAGAAAGGCTCGAAACAGCATTACAAAGGCTTATAGATGGTAAGCCTTTGAAGGTAGAACATCCATATAAAATTAATAATGATACTGTTGCTTTGGAAGCTGGACTTAAACGGGGTTCTGTCAACAAACAACGCTCTGAATTAGCTGATCTCCTTATAAAGATTAAAGAAGCAGAGGATATTCGTACTGGAAAATCTACAGAGAAAGGAATCACTGCAAAAAAGAAAGAACAGAAAAAAAGTCAAGCAGATAAAATTAACGAACTAAATCAGGAATTAAATGAACTTAAGCAAAAATATATGATTACTTTAAGTGAAAATAATTCGCTTATATATCACAATCATTTATTGCATAAAAGGTTAAAAGAAGCTAAACAAGCTTTAGATACTTATGTAGTTAAATTCAATAAATCAGAGAAATAATGTGCCTATTACAGCCTACTCAAAAACTTTTAAAAGAGAATTACAAGTTAGTCAACTTGAAGACTTGCATTCCCAATTTGTAGAACAATTGAAATTAAACCCTGATTTTAGACTCTTTGTAAAAGATGATGTGGAGTGTCCCTGTTGTAATATTTCTAATGGAATAGTAGTACGTGAAGGTGTGTCTAGTAAAAATAATAAAGTAGTTAAACAAGCACACTTCTCATTTAGAAATAATGAAGATCAAGATGCACATTTAAAATTCTGTGATTACTATAACGGTGTTGATAAGCTAAAAACATATACTAATAACTGCATAGTAGAGTTTAAAGATTCAGATCTCGCAACAACTGAGATTATACGTCACCTAATCTGTGCAGCAATAGAGAATGATATTATATGTCAATCTGATATAAGAGATATGCGAAATTGGTTTTTAAATATTAGATCTAAAAAAGATATTTACCTAGAAGATAGTAGTATTATTTTAAATACTCTACATCAGATGACACTAAATGAACATTTTTAAAAAAGTAGATATATACCAGTTTATGCTTATGAAGCAGATCCTAATTTCAAATTGGAACGGCTTTGTTGCATAAATATGTAAGCATCTGATTTAAATAAATTTAATTTTGGATCAAAAAATAATCAAAACTTTTAAAATCATATAGTTATGAAATCTTTGTGCAACAAAGCCGTTGAAAACTCATAAGCAATAATATTCTTCAATCAATTACTGTGTCCATGAAAAGGTTTTTCATGGACATTTTTATTGAGCTTATCTTTAATTAGAGTGTTTTTCATCCAAAGTATTTCTAATTCCAAATGAAATTTGGGAAAAATAAACTCTTTAAAAATATGGAATATAATACTCATATTCTATAAAATATAGAATTCCATATAGAATTTTAAAAAATACAACAAATATCTTAATTTTCAATTACATATAAATATAATTATATTTATTTGGTGTTGTGTGGCTTGTTAGTATGTTGGAATATAAGCAACAATGGCGAGGTGGATTACTTGTAAAAGTTGATCCGAAGTACACAAGTCAAACCTGCTGTGAATGTGGTCATGTAGCAAAAGAAAACCGACAAACTCAAGCTAAATTTGAGTGTGTCGGATGCGGTTATGTTGCGAATGCGGATTTAAACGCATCTCGTAATATATTGTCGGCAGGACATGCCGTTTTGTCTGTGGAGGGTGGATGCGGTAAAGGTCGCCCTAAGAAGCAGAAAGCAAGCGAAATCCGTGAGGAAGTCGCCTAAGAGCTTTGCTTTTAGAATCCCCCACTTGAGTGAAAACGAAAGTGGTGGGAGTATGTCAATTATATTCACCAAAAGGGCAGGAGCTGGCAGCGAAATATTACTTCCGTCCACGTGATGCTAAAGCAGCAGCAAAATATGCGGCGCAATTCCCAAAAATCCAGACTTTTACCATTGATAAAGTCTTTGGCGGCTGGGCAAAAGCGCAGAAAACCCATTTTGTGAATGGAGCCATCTACGATCAAATCTCTGCGGAAAACCGTAAATAATTCTAATTACTGAACCATAAGTAGAAAGCGGATAATTTATTATCCGTTTTTTTTATATCTAAAGCATAAAATGCTATAAAAATAGAATAAGCCTTTAATTTAGATATTTTTATTATATAAAACATGAAATTAAAACAAAAAATAACTAAATATTACCCTGTATGCACTTTGTTTGCTCAATTGCGAAAAATAATTTTATTTCATATAGTTATATCTAATGAAGATAATCTCCCGATGCTCTTATGAAAACTCAATTAAAATCACTGGTTAGTGCTGCCTTATTGGCAACAGGTCTGACATTTACTGCAACTGCGAGCCAAGCCGCGGATCGTGAATTCCTGAACGTTTCTTATGATGCGACCCGTGAATTCTATGACGAATTCAACAAATCTTTTGGTGCCTACTGGAAAAAACGAACCGGTATTGATGTGAACTTTAAACAGTCTCACGGCGGTTCAGGTAAACAGGCCCGTTCTGTGGTTGACGGTTTAAAAGGTGATGTGGTGACCTTGGCATTGGCAAACGATATTGAAGAGATCGTAAGATCTGGTCAGATCCAGCCAGGCTGGCAAAAAGAGTTCCCGCACAATTCTGCACCTTATACTTCAACGATTGTCTTCATGGTACGTAAGGATAACCCCAAAGGAATTAAAGACTGGAAAGATCTGACTAAACCGGGTGTAGAAATTATTACACCAAATCCGAAAACTGGTGGCTTGCCACGTTGGGTTTATCTGTCAGCTTGGGGTTATGCAGAGAAACAGCCGGGTGGTAGCAAAGCCAAAGCCCAAGAATTTGTCGGCAAGCTTTATAAAAACGTCAAAGTGATGGACTCTGCTGCACGTGCATCGATGACCACATTTGCTGAACGTAATATTGGTGATGTGTTGTTAACTTGGGAAAATGAAGCCCTAGTAACACAAAAAACTCTCGGTAAAAATAAGTTTGATATCGTTTATCCATCTTTGACCATTCTGACTGAACCCTCTGTAGCCATCGTAGATCGTACCGTAGATAAAAATGGCAATAAATGGTTAGCTAAAGGTTATATCAACTATCTTTACTCTCCACTTGGTCAGGACATGGCAGCACGACATTTCTACCGTCCACGTAATGAGAAAGTATTAGCCAAATATTCATCACAGTTCCCAAAAATTAAAACCTTTACCATTGATGAAGTATTCGGTGGCTGGGCCAATGCACAGAAAACTCACTTTGTGAATGGCGCAATCTTCGACCAGATCTATAACTCGAAGCGTTAATCTGTTGATTAGAAAATAAATTTAAAATATAAAAAAGCTTCCTCGATGGAGGCTTTTTTATCGGCTGTCGAAAAATAAAAACGGTTTTCTCTATAGAAATTAATATTTATCTACAAAAAGTCGTTTGGAGCTTTAGCTAAACAGAGTGATAATGTGCAGTTAAATTTTTCGCCCTATTGATTGAGTTTTTATGTCACATATTTCTGTATTACTTCACGAAACGATTGATGCCTTACTGGCTGGTCGCAATACGGGAATTTATGTGGATGGAACCTTTGGTCGCGGTGGGCATACACGTTTATTACTTTCCAAATTAGATGAAAATGCACGCGTCTATGCTTTCGATAAAGACCCGCAAGCATTGGCTGTTGCCGCAGAACTGGAACAGGGAGATTCACGTTTTAAAATTATCCATGCCAGCTTCGCTGATTTAAAACAGGCATTAGCTGAGCAGGGTATTGAAAGTGTAGATGGTGTGATGGCTGACTTAGGGGTGTCTTCACCGCAGCTGGATCAGGCAGAACGCGGTTTCAGCTTTATGAAAGATGGCCCGCTGGATATGCGTATGGACAACTCGCAAGGTCCGACTGCAGCAGAATGGCTGGTGGATATTGAAGAAGAAGCACTGGCCAATGTGATTTTTCAGTATGGGGAAGAGCGTTATAGTCGTCGTATAGCCAAAGCGATCAAGGCTGCCGGATATATTGATACCACAGCCAAACTGGCGGAAATTGTGAAAGTTGCCCATCCAAAATGGGAAAAAAATAAACATGCTGCCACCCGAACTTTCCAGGCAATTCGTATTGCTATTAATAAAGAATTAGAAGATATTGAAACTTTCCTCCCTCAAGCGGTTGAAATTTTAAAACCAGAGGGACGTTTGGCTGTGATCAGCTTTCATTCATTAGAAGACCGGTTGATTAAACAGTTTATTCAAAAAGAATCAACGCTTGAAGAAGATTCAGGCTGGGGAATGCCGCAACAACAAAAGGATACGCGACGTTTAAAGAAAATCGCCCGGGTCAAGGCAAGTGATGAGGAAGTTAAAGCCAATCCTCGTTCACGTAGCGCATGGCTGCGCGTGGCAGAACGTTTAGCTTAATAGGCACATCATGAAAACTGAAGTGGTTGATAAAAAAACAGAAAAGTTATGGCTGAAAAAAGTCATTATTTACCTCATATTGATATTGATGGTCTTCATCAGTGCGGTATTTGTCGTCTTCCAGGTCTTTGAATACCGTCAGGATAATCGCAAATTGAGTACTTATCTGCGTGAACGGGATGACCTGAATGCAGAGTGGGGACGTTTGCTGATTGAACAGCAGACTTTCGGTGCGACCGCGCAGATTGGTACCCGTGCAGTGACCCAGTTAAGGATGTATTCACCTCCGATTTCACAGAGTGTCGTGATTTCCTTACCACAACCTTCAGATGAGAAAAAATAAGGCTAGCGCTCGAACATGGTAGACAAGAGAAAGAAGCAACCGGTACGTAAAAAGCAGTCCGTCACCGAGAAAAATGCCTTAAATGTTTATATCAACCGTTTTTACATCATGTGGGCCGTGGTGCTGCTGTGTTTTGTGACACTGATCGGCCGAGCTTTCTATGTGCAGATTATCAATAAAGACTTTCTGCAAAATAAAGCCAATGCCAATATTCTGCGAACCAATACCATCAAGGCCATGCGTGGCGTAATTTATGATCGTAATGGTATTCCGCTGGCGATCAGTACGCCGATTATGAAAATCGTGATTGACCCACGTGACTATTTTGATAATAAAAAACTCTATGATGAAACCATGCTGGCACTACAGAAAGAGCCGAATAGCCGTAAACTAAAACGCCAGCTCCCAGATAAAAACCTGAATCTGGATGAGCTGGCTGATGCAGTGGGCATGGATCGTGCTGAATTGCGCAAAAAGATGGAAGAGCGTCCACGTTCACGTTATCTGATCCTGAAAAAAGAAGTGCCGCCACAACAGGCGGAACTGATCATGAAGCGTAATTTCCAAGGTGTGTATACCGAGAAAAACTATAAGCGTTATTATCCGCAACCGCAGCCAAACTCCCAGATTATTGGTCTGACCAATAGTGAGGGAATTGGGATCGAAGGTCTGGAGATGCAGCTGAATACCCGTCTTGCCGGTCAGGATGGTGAACAGCAGATTATCCGTGATAAAAAAGGCAACCGCGTTAAAGAACCGGAAGTGATTAAAGAAGTGGAGCCGGGTGAAAATATTACCCTGAGTATCGACTCACGTTTACAGTACATTATGTATCGTGAACTCACTGCAGCAGGCGTCGCCAATAATGCCCGCTCCGCAACAGCGATTGCAGTTGATGTCAAAACCGGTGAAATTCTGGCAATGTCTTCTTGGCCATCTTATAACCCGAATGACAAGAATGGCTTATTAAATAAAGACGCAATGCGTAACCGTGGCGCTGTCGATTCCTTCGAGCCGGGTTCAACCATGAAGCCGCTAACCGTGGCGATGGCTCTAGAGAGCGGGAAATATACGGCCAATTCGGTGATCAATACGAGTCCAGGTAGTATGCGAGTCGGGAATCATACTATTCGTGATACGCATAACTACGGTCAGTTGACACTGGGTGGTATTATCCAGAAATCATCAAACGTCGGTGTAGCTAAATTAGCTCTGTCACTGCCGTATGAAACTTTACCGACTTTCTATAAACGTCTTGGTTTTGGTCAGCGTTCCGCAGTGAAATTTCCGGGTGAAAGTTCCGGTCTGATTCTGCCGCCAAGTAAATGGAATGTGTCTGAAGTAGCAACCATGGCTTATGGTTATGGTCTGAATGCGACTGTGCTGCAACTGGCTGATGCCTATGCCATGCTGGCGAACAAAGGTGTGAAATTGCCTTTAAGCCTGTATAAATTAGAAGAACAGCCACAAGGCGAGCAGATGATTGATCCACAAATCGCAGAACAGGTTCTGCTGATGATGGAAACTGCGACGCTGCCTGGTGGTACAGCAACCCGTGCAACCGTACCTGGTTATCGTGTTGCAGGTAAAACGGGTACTGCGCATAAATTGCGTGCCGACCGTAAAGGCTATTCAACTAGTGAATACCGTGCTTTATTTGCTGGTGTAGCACCCGTGAGTGATCCGCGTATTGCTATGGTGGTGGTCGTGGAAAATCCGCAAGGGTCTTATTATGGTGGTACGGTATCTGCACCTGTCTTTGCCCGTGTGATGCAGGAATCTTTACGCCTGCTAAATGTCCCGTTGGACAAACCTTTAGAATCTCCCAAAGTCCAGTAAATAGGTGATCAATGTCCATTACATTTCAAGATCTCTACGCCGTTCAAGAACCTGCTGAGTGGATGCGACAATCCTTTCAGGGTTTCGAACTGGACAGCCGCAAAGTTAAACTGGGGCAAATTTTTATTGCCCTGACCAGCTTGTCTCAACCTGAAAAAACCGCAGAATATGCCAAAAAAGCCCTGTCATTGGGTGCACTGGCCGTAATTTCAGAACAAGAGCTAGGTGTTACTCCAGCTTTGGTAGTACCCAATGTCCGTCACTTGATGGGCGAGTGGCAAAAGCGCTATCTGCAAGCGACTCAGCCAGTCAAGGCTGCCCGTATTCTGGCCGTAACTGGTACCAATGGTAAAACCACAATTTCCCGTCTGGTTGCTGAGTTGCTGATGCTGCAAGGCAAAGCTTGTGCAGTTATGGGGACTACTGGGAATGGTATTTTGCCGAATCTGGAAGCCTCTTCTCATACCACCCTTGATGCCCTGCAATTGCAAAATGCCTTGCATGCTTATGCACAGGCAGGTGCGGAATTTGCTTCAATTGAGGCGAGTTCGCATGGTCTGGAGCAGGGCCGTCTGAATGGGTGTGCGATTGAAATTGCGGCTTATAGCAATTTAAGCCGTGACCATCTCGACTATCACGGTACGTTGGAAGCTTATGCAGAAGCAAAATCGCGTTTATTCAGTTTTGAATCTCTGAAAGTTGCAGTTATCAATATTGATGACGCACATGCAAAAGTGATGCTGAATGCTGCAAAAGCCAATCCGAATCAGCCGAAAATTCTGACTTATTCTTTGTCACAAGCAGCTGATTATCAGGTTCAGGATATCCAATACAGTATTTCCGGTGCTGAATTTAAATTGATCACTGCACAAGATACATTTACTGTGCATAGTCCTTTGCTGGGTCATTTCAATATCGAAAATCTGGTTGCGAGCCTGGTTGTGGCAGAGCAAGCCGGTTTTGCATTAGCCGATTTAATTGCAACTGTGCCCGAGCTGAAAGGTGCTCCAGGCCGTATGCAGGTGATTCGTGATGATGAACGCCTGTTTGTGGTGGATTATGCGCATACTCCAGATGCCCTGACTCAGGTCTTGCTTACGCTGAAGCGCCATGTCAGTCAGAAACTCTGGGTTGCTTTTGGTTGTGGCGGTGATCGTGATCGTGGCAAACGTCCGCTGATGACTCAGGCGGCCCTCGAAGGTGCTGATATTGCAGTGCTGACTTCGGACAATCCGCGTACTGAAGATCCAAACCAGATTTTCGCTGACATGAAGCAGAATATCGATTTTTCAGGCAAAACCTATCATGAAATTCATGACCGTCGTGAAGCAATCCGCTTTGTAGTCGACCAGGCACAGCCAGGTGACATTGTGGTGATTGCCGGTAAGGGACACGAAAATTATCAGGAGATTGATGGGGTGCGACATTGGTTTGATGATGTGGTCGAGGTACAGGCCGCGATTGATGCCCAGCATCACAACCGTGATTTAGCATTTCCAGCGCATTAGGATTTTACATGCATACTTCAACAACAAGTACCGTGCCTCTAGAGCCATGGACAATTGAACAGTTACAGCAAGCCACTCAGGGTTATTGGCTGAATGATAAAAAACCTGAAGGCCAGATTAAGCGGATTTTAACTGATTCCCGTCATGCCGAAGCAGGTGATGCTTTTCTGGCATTGAAAGGTGAGCGTTTTGATGCGCATGACTTTATCGCACAAGTGGCTGAGAAGGGCTGTGGAATCGCGATTGTCAGCCAACCTGTTGACGCAGATATTTGTCAGCTAGTAGTTGAAGATACTCGCCTGGCGCTGGGTCATCTTGGCGCATATCGTCGTCAGCAAAATCCACAGCTCAAAGTCATTGCTTTGACAGGCAGTAGCGGTAAAACCACGACCAAGGAAATGCTGGGCAGTATCCTGTCGCGTCTGGCACCGACTTTAGTCACTCGCGGTAACCTGAATAATGATTTGGGTGTCCCAATGATGTTGCTGGAACTGCGTGCTGAACATCAGTATGCGGTGATGGAGCTGGGTGCGAGCCATCAGGGTGAAATTGATTACACTTCCAATCTGGTACAGCCGCATGTGGCCGGTATCATTAATATCGGTACTGCACACTTAGGTGAGTTTGGTGGCCGTGATGGGATTTGTCGCGCTAAATCTGAAATCTATTCACATATTTCTGAAACTTCGATTGTGCCTGCAGCGGATGATTATGCCGAGCAGATTCGTGCAGCCGTCAAAACCGAGAAGACTCTAAGTTTTGGTCAGGGCGGTGACGTCTACGCGACTGACGTAGAACTACATCCGCAATCTGTGACTTTCACGCTAAATACACCGCAAGGCAGTAAAACCGTAAATCTGCCATTTGCTGGTGAACACAATGTGCAAAACGCAACTGCAGCAGTGGCTTTTTCTTTGGCGATTGGTATCAGTCTGAATGATATCGTGGCTGGCCTTGAACAGGCCGTTGGTGCCAAAGGTCGTTTGAACTTTATTCCGCACAAAGAATTTTTATTTATTGATGATACCTACAATGCCAATCCAAGCTCGATGCGTGCAGCGGCTGAAGTTTTAGCGCAGCAGCAGGGTATTCGAGTGATGGTGACCGGTGATATCGGTGAACTGGGTTCATCTGCCGCGATCGAGCATTATAAACTTGGTCGGGATCTGGTATCGGTCAAAGGCATTAATTTTGTGGTGGCTGTGGGTGAATTTGCTCCAGCTGCACAAGAAGGTGCACGTAGTACGCAATATGGTAAGAAGATGCAGGCTTTCCTGAATCAGGAGCAGGCTTTACCATTTTTAATTGATTTGATTGAAACACATCATCCCCAGCCAATGTCTTTTCTATTTAAAGGGTCGCGTTTTACCCATATGGAAACATTAATGGCTGCATTGATGGAGAAACTCTAAATGCTGTTATGGCTATTTGACCAGCTGGCGGGCTTTGATAGCACGTTTCAGGTGGTTCGTTATTTAACTTTACGTGCTTTGCTCAGCGTTTTGACTGCTATGACTATCGGTTTGGTCTTGGGTCCGATCATGATTCGCAAATTGCAGGCACTAAAATATGGTCAGGCAGTAAGTTCGTTTGCTCCTGAGAATCATGCCAAGAAAATGGGCACACCGACCATGGGTGGGGTATTAATCCTGCTCTCGATCGGGATCTCCACCTTACTGTGGGCGGACCTGACGAATCCTTATGTCTGGATTGTGCTCTCGGTGATGGTGATTTTTGGTGCCGTTGGTTGGGCGGATGACTGGATTAAAATCCGTTATAAAGACAATGCCGGTTTACCTGCACGTAAGAAATTCTTCTGGACATCAGTGGGTTCTTTGGGTGCTGGTATTGCGCTGTATGTGATCGCCCAGCAGCAACCGAATCCGGTAGTGACTGCCAATATGCTGGATGTGTTAATTCCATTCTTTAAGGATCACACCATTCCATTGTCTGTGATTCCGCTGGGAATTGGCTTCATTATTTTCACTTACTTCGTGATTAATGGTGCATCCAATGCCGTAAACCTGACTGATGGTCTGGATGGTCTGGCAATTATGCCAATTGTCCTGGTTGCAGCCGGTTTAGGGGTATTTGCTTATTTGGCAGGCGATGTACGTTTCGCTAACTACTTACATATTCCTTATGTGAAATATTCTTCTGAACTGGTGGTGATCTGTGCTGCGATGATTGGTGCCGGTCTGGCATTCCTCTGGTATAACGCTCATCCAGCTCAAGTGTTTATGGGTGACGTGGGTGCATTATCTTTAGGTGCAATGCTGGGTACGATTGCCGTGATGGTACGTCAGGAAATCGTGTTTGCGATTATGGCAGGTGTATTCCTGGTGGAAGCAATTTCAGTCTTCCTGCAAATCGGTTCATTAAGAATGCGTAATAAACGGGTATTCCTGATGGCACCTTTGCATCACCATTATGAAAAGAAAGGTTGGCGTGAAACTCAAGTCGTCATCCGTTTCTGGATTATTACGATTATGCTGGTAGTTTTGGGCCTAATGACCTTAAAATTACGCTAAGAAATGCATTTGAAGAAGTCGGCGCATGCCGGCTTTTTTGTTTTGGAGAAATTAAAAATGAACCTACTGATGTGTCCTGTTTGTCGTGAGCAGTTACGCTTAAATGAACGTACATGGCGCTGTGACAATCAGCATAGCTATGATGTAGCCAAGCAGGGTTATGTGAATTTGCATGTGGTGCAGCATAAACATAGTAAAAATCCAGGTGATACGCCTGAATCTGTGCAGGCACGCCGTGCATTTCTGAGTGCAGGTCATTATGCGCCTTTGCAACAGGCTGTGGTTAAGAAAATCCGTGAGCTGCGGATTGAAAATCTGCTCGATATTGGTTGTGGCGAAGGTTATTACACCAATGCCATGCAGGCTGAAGTAATGCAATGTGTCGGCGTAGATATTGCCAAAAATGCAGTTCAGGTTGCAGCTAAACTGAATAAAGAAATTACCTGGGTGGTAGGAACAGGGGCGACCTTGCCGGTACTGGATCAATCCATTGATCTCTGTACCAGCTTATTTAGCCCGATTCCGAAACAGGAAATCTTGCGGGTATTAAAGCCAAAATCTTATTTGATGGTAGTGACGCCTGCACCACAACATTTGTACGCGATGCGTGAAGCCTTATTTGAGGAAGTGAAAGCACACGAGCCACAGAAATTTGTTGAGCAGTTGCAGGATGTATTTAATCTGGTAAGTGAACAGGTGATTGATGCGCCAATGACTTTGCCTCAAGCGGATTTAAAAAACCTGATTGCTATGACTCCCTATGCTTATAAAGCCAAACCTGAACGCCGTTTGGCACTTGAGCAGCAGGATCAATTCGATTTAATGGCCCAATTCCAGATTTATGTATTTCAGAAGAAGTAAATCGGTTATTTAGAAATAAAAAATCCCTCATTATTGAGGGATTTTTTATTGGTTCAGATTATTCAATTTCTTCAATCAAGTTTTCCAAAGGATCCACCACCCGATTTGGTTGTAGTGGCTGGTCTCTTGGCGCCACTCTTTCATCATCCGGTATGCGAATTTCCTGATCAGGCAAATCTTCAAAATCATTGCTTTGTCGTTTAGGTGCTACAACCGGGGCAGGGCGATATAGAGGCGTCGCTAAAGGTGGAGAAGACGGATCATGCTGTTCCTGCTCACCTTGCACTACTTTATTACGGTTAATAGGTGCTTTAGCATTACGATCCAGGCGAACCCAAGCTTCTGGTGTACCTTTTAAGGCATTACCCATAAAGTCGGTCCAGATTGGTAAGGCTGCCACGCCACCGTATTCACGGCGACCTAAAGTTTTTGGCTGGTCGAAACCGACCCAGGCAACGGTGACCAGTTTGCCATTAAAACCTGCAAACCAGGCATCTTTGGCATCATTGGTGGTACCGGTTTTACCCCCAATATCGCTACGACCAATTCTTAAAGCAGCACGTCCCGTACCATGCTGAATCACATCACGCAGGATATTGGCCATATCATAAGCAGAACTAGATTTTAAAATACGTTCTGCCTGACGGTAATTACTGTCTTCAGCCGAGATTTTTGGTGTCTCTGGTTTTTGCGCTAGGGTCTTGTTATTGATTTCAATTGCTTCATCATCAGGAGTGAGTGCGCCTGTTGGTTGAGGACTTTCTTCCTGAGCATTAATACACGAGATGCAGGCATATTCAGGCTTAGCCTCAAAAATAGTCTTGCCATAGGCATCTTCGATACGCGTAATAAAATGTGGCTGAATCCGATAACCGCCATTGGCGAACGTAGCATAACCAGTGGCCATCTGGATTGGTAAAACCTGAGGCGTGCCTAGAGCAATGGTGTAGTTACGTGGAATCTGGTTATCCTGCAAGCCAAAATCCATAAATAACTGACGGGTACGTTCAATACCGACGGTTTGTAATAGACGAACTGAAACCGTGTTACGTGACAGATATAAAGCACGACGTAAAGGAATCATCCCTAAATAACGGCCATCCGAATTACGTGGACTCCATTTACCAATGGTAATCGGTGCATCATTCACCATGGTATGTGGAGTCATACCACGTTCTAAAGCCAGAGCATAAACAAAAGGCTTAATGGTTGAACCCGGCTGACGCCAACCTTGAGTCGCACGGTTAAATTTGGATTGATAAAAATTATAACCACCGACAATGGCTTCAATCGCACCATTATTCGGGTTCAATGCAATTAATTGGCCCTGTACCTGAGGCGTTTGTACCAGTGCCCAGGAACTTTTATTCTCGTTAGGTCTTAAACGAACAATATCTTTAACTTTGACAATCTGTGATGCTCTGCTTGGTGCAGCACCTACACTATCTGCACTACGATAAGGACGGGCCCAGGACATGCCTGACCAAGGCACAGTTACGGTTGTACCATCCTGCATCAACGCTTCAAAGCTATTATTATTGACCTTGGTCACTTCAGCAGGATAAGTATTGGCATAGACACGGAAATTTTGCAGGGGCTGATCATGAGCTTCGGCACCTCGCCAGCCATGACGACGATCATAAGCTTCTAAACCGTCCTGTACCGCCTGTTCAGCATAAGCCTGACGTTCACTATGGATCGTCGTGTAGACTTTATAACCTGAATCTATGGCCTGTTCACCAAAATTTTCTACTAGTTCGGAGCGAACCATTTCACCGACGTAGGGAAATTTGTTACGCGTACTGCGGTCAGGCATATCCAGGTTAATCGGTTCAGCAATGGCTTCCTGATATTGGCTTTGATTCAGATACCCCAATTGCAGCATGCGACCTAAAATCCAGTTACGGCGCTCTAATGCACGTTTAGGGTTGGCCACCGGATTATAACGAGAAGGTGCTTTAGGTAGGCCAGCAATCATTGCCATTTGCGCAATCGAAAGCTCATCTAAACTTTTGTTGTAATAGATTTTCGCTGCTGCCGCAATGCCGTAAGCATTTTTCCCCAAGAAAATTTTATTGACATATAAAGTCAGAATTTCTTCTTTACTTAAATTCTGTTCTATTTTACGTGCCAGGAAAATTTCAGTCAGCTTACGCTTTAAAGTACGTTCGGGACTTAAATAGTAGTTTTTGGCGACCTGCATGGTAATGGTCGAACCGCCAGTCTGTACATCAGAGCCGGTAATAGTTTCACTGACTGCACGTCCTAAGCCTTTAAAGCTGATCCCGCTGTGTTCGAAGAAACTAGAATCTTCTGCAGCGAGGAAGGCGTGAATAAATTCTTTCGGAATCTGTTCATAATTCACAGGAACAGAAAGCTTGCCACCATACTCTGCAATGAGCTCATTATCTGAGCTAAAAACTTGTAAAGGCTTTAATAAAGGTGCCTTTTTAAGCGTAGACATTTCAGGCAAAGATGGGGCAATATAGAGATACATGCCATAGAAACCCATCGGAATTGAGATCAAAATAATGATAATGATCAAAAAAAATGGATGAACAAGGCCTGAACAAGATAGCTTTTTCATAACAAGTAAGTTTTAATAAGAGCTAATGGCAAACTAATTACCGGTCAGTATATCCTTTAGATATACATATTGTTAGATGAGTTATTGTATCTGTATAAAATTATAGGCCGGCACAGATTGGTGAGTTTGTTTTTATTGGGGATAAAAAAATAATAGGAATTGTATTGTGCGCAGGTTATATCGTAAGCCAAATAAGGGGTTAATAGGAGTCGATATTAGTTCGACTTCTGTTAAAGTTTTAGAGCTCTCTGTAAAGAACGGTCGGTACTGGGTAGAAAGTTATGCTTTAGTCCCATTACCAGAAAGTAGTGTCGTTGAAAAAAATATTTTAAATCCAGAAGCGGTGGGTGATGCGTTGGGGCGTGCGATTAATTTGGCCAATACCCAGTCCAGTCAGTCAGCCTTTGCGATTCCAACTTCTATGGTCATCACCAAGATCATCGAAATGGATGCCGATATGTCGGATGATGAACGTGAAATTCAGATTCGTGAAGATGCCGAACAATATATTCCTTTCCCACTTGATGAAGCCAGTCTGGACTTTGAAGTTCTGCCAGACCGTTTAACCAATCCGAACCGGGTTAATGTCCTGTTGGTAGCGACCCGAATCGAAAATGTTGAAGCGCGTTCTGAAGTACTGCAAATTGCCAATCTCAATCCAAAAATTGCAGATGTCGAAAGTTTTGCATTAGAAAATGCATTCAAGGTGTTTTCGGATACCTTGCCGATGGGGGTAAATACTGTCGGGATCCTGGATATTGGTCATAGTATGACGACCTTATCCGTCATGCAGAATAACAAGATCATTTATACTCGTGAGCAGGTTTTTGGTGGTAAGCAGCTGACTCAGGAAATCCAGAACCGTTATGGATTGTCTTTTGAGGAAGCAGGGCGTGCTAAAAAAACCCGTGCCTTACCGGATGATTATGACATCGAAGTGCTGGAGCCTTTCCTGGATGCAGTCGTGCAGCAGGCAGCGCGTTCATTACAGTTCTTCTTCTCTTCATCTCAGTTTAACGAGATTGACCATATTTTATTGGCAGGGGGGAATGCCAATATTCCAGGTCTGGCAAAACTATTACAGCAAAAACTCGGCTACCGGGTCACGATTGCCAATCCATTCCTGCAAATGGGCTTTTCTCCTCAAATTGATATTAAAAAAATTGAAAATGACGCGTCCTCACTCATGGTTGCATGTGGTTTGGCATTGAGGAGTTTTGATTAATGGCAAAGATTAACTTACTCCCTTGGCGCGATGAGCTAAGAATTAAAAGAAATAATGAATTTGTAGCGATTTGCGCAGGGGCACTTTTTCTAGGATTGGCAGCAGCAGGTTCAACCTGGTTCTATTACGATCAAAAACTTCAGGATCAGGAACAGGCCAACCAGCTGGTGGTCAGTACTAACCAGAATCTGGATGTACAGCTGAAAGCATTGGATGGTTTACAAGACCAGCGTAATGCAATTGTTGAACGTATGAAGCTGATTCAGGGTTTACAGACTCAACGGCCGATTGCAGTTCACCTGATTGATGAAATTGTACGGGTCACACCAGGCAATATGTACATTACAAAATTTCAGCGTACCGGCGATAAATTCACCATTGAAGGTAAGGCAGAAAGTCCGAATACAGTGGCTGAATTGCTACGTAATCTGGAAGCTTCCACCTGGTATCGTAATGCATTTATGAATGCTTTCCTGGTTGCTGAAGAGCCAAAAGATAAAGCGCCATCCTCAGTGATTCCTCGAGTAGAAGAATCTTATGGCAGCTTTACGGTCACGGTTGATCTGGATCAAATCGCTGAGCCAACACTTAAAGAAGGACAAACACCAGCCACAACTACAGCGGAGGCATCATCATGAGTAATGACGGATTCGATGAATTAAGCCAAGACGTAGTGGCTGTTCCTAGAAAAAAAATGACAGTTGAGAAATTCTTTCAACAATTCAATACACTAGATCCAAATAATTATGGTAGTTGGCCATTATCAGTCAAAATCACCTGCTGGATCTTTATTGTTATTCTGGTTTTTATGCTGGGGTATTTTGGATTTATTCGCGGCAAGATAGAAGCAATTTCACAAGCCAGTGCTCAAGAACAAAACCTGTTAAATGAATTCCGGGAAAAGGAATCCAAGCTGCGTAATTTACAGCAGTATCAGATTCAGTTGCAGGAGATGGAAGCACGTTTTAATCAGCAATTGGAACAATTGCCGAAAGAAACTGAAATTCCAGGTCTGGTAGAAGATATTAACCTGAGTGGAGTGAACTCTGGACTGAAATTTAAGAATATTCGTCTTGAACCTGAAATCAAGCAGGAATTCTTTATTGAACAGCCAATCGCGATTGAAGCCACTGGGGATTATCATGCATTTGGTTCTTTTGTGAGCAGTATTGCAGGGCTTTCGCGCATCGTTACACTGCATGACTTCACGATTACGGGAACTGAAAATAAAGAAAAGAAATCTGAAATTCCTGTCATTGATTATGTGGTAAAAGCAAAAACCTATCGGTATGTAGGTAATGCAGATGCTTCATCTACTCCGGCTACAACTGATATGCAGGGAGCTCAGTAATGAATATCATTAAAATTACTTCAGCTTTAACGCTCGGATTTTTATTGGTGGGCTGCGAATCAAGAATTGATGCAGTCAATCAGGAAATGGCCAATATTCGCAATCAACCGCCATTACCGATTGAGCCGGCACCAGATTTTATTCCGACAGAAATGTTTAATTATGCAGCTCATCAGCTGAAAAGTCCTTTTCTGCCGAGCTCTTTAGCGGCTGAATTGAAAATTATGGCAGGTAAGCGGGTTTATCCGAACTTGTCACGCCAATTACAGCCTTTAGAGAGTTATCCACTAGAGACCTTAAGCATGAAAGGCAGTATGCGGAATCAGGCGGGGCAGATTCTGGCTCTAATTCAAACGCCTGATGGGGAAATTGAACGGATACAACGTGGCAGCTATATGGGACTTAATCATGGTCGTGTAACGAGAATTACGCCGACACAGATTGACTTGATTGAGATTATTCCAGATGGCCGTGAGGGATATGTGGAACGACCACGAAGTCTGGTTTTGATTGGGCCAGCGCCATAAGTTTTAAGGAATAAAAATGAATAAGAGTATTAAAGAATTTATTTTTGGGGATGCTAATACAATGAATCATGTGTTTCGTCAGTTTTCTATGGGGGCTGTCGCGATTGCTGTGATGCAAGCAGCGAGTGCGCAAGTTTCAATGACCAATGTAGTGCCAATGCAAATTCCTGGACAGGGAACTGAAATCCGGGTGATGTTTAATGGCTTGCCACCTCAGCCTCAAGCTTATCAGCTTGAATCTCCATCACGCCTGATTCTGGATTTTAATGAGGCCCAACAAAATCTAAAACAGTCTAGTATTCCAGTCGCAACTGCTGAAGCTAGTTCAGTGGATGTTAGCTCAGATGCACAGCGTTCTCGACTGACGGTGAATCTCGCTAATGCAGGTGCATTTACGACGCGTGTGGAAGGCAATACCTTTATTTTAAAAATTAATTCTGCTACTCCAGTCGCTATTGCTCAGCCTGTACAACAACAGGTCGCTCAGGGGATTACTAATATTGGTTTCCAGCGGGGTGCGCAAGGTGAAGGACTGGTGGTAATTGATCTGGCAGGTCAGAACACACCAGTCGATGTACAGCAGCAGGGAACCAAAGTGATTGTGCGGACTCTGGGCTCCAAGATTCCGGCACATTTGACCCGACGTTTAAATGTAAATGATTTTGCTACACCCGTTTCAACGGTAGATGCAGTCAACCAGAATGGATCAGGCGTAATTACCATTCAGTCTGCGGAAAGCTATGAATATATGGCTTTCCAGACAGATAATAAGCTGACCATTAGTTTGAAGCGTCCAGAAGTTAAAGGGCCTTTACGTCCTAAATCAGTCGCTTATACAGGCAAGAAGATTTCTCTAGATTTTCAGGATATTGAAGTCCGTCGTGTTTTACAGCTATTAGCTGATTTTACCGATATTAATATGGTTGCTGCAGATAGCGTACAGGGTAATATTACCTTACGCCTCAAGGAAGTACCTTGGGATCAGGCTTTAGATATCGTGTTAAAAACCAAAAATCTGGATAAACGCCGTAATGGTAATGTGATCTGGATTGCACCAGTGGCAGAACTAATTAAGGCTGAAGAAGAGGAAGCGAAAGCACTAGCACAGAGTGTTAAGCTTGCACCAATTCAAACTGAATATATGCAGCTCAGTTATGCAAAAGCAGCAGATATTGAAAAACTGATTACTCAAAATAAGAGTGCATCAGGATCAGGGAGCTCGAATAGCACAAGTAACGGTGATGATAGAGAAAGTTTATTAAGTTCACGTGGCTCTATCTCTATTGATGCTCGTACCAATACCATTATTGTGAATGATACCCAGCCATTTATTGATAAAATTCGCAATATGGTCGATCTACTTGATGTGCAAGTGAAGCAGGTGATGGTAGAGGCGCGTATTGTCCGTGCAACCACTGACTTTACCAAAGAAATGGGGGTGAAGTGGGGAATCCTATCTCAAGGGATTACCAATAATAATCACCTTCTTGTAGGGGGGAGTGACACTACTCTATGGGATTTGAGAGATCCTCAAGAAAGTGATTTAGGGGGATTTACCTATGATATTCAACGCCCGGATAACCTAAATGTAGACTTAGGGGTAACCAGTCAAGGAGCAAGCCGTATTGCTTTTGGCTTAATCAGCCTTTCAGATTTTATGCTGGATCTTGAACTTTCTGCACTACAGGCAGACGGTTATGGTGAAGTGATTTCTACGCCGAAAGTGCTCACTGCTGATAAGCAAAAAGCAACTGTGGCTTCTGGTTCGCAAATTCCATATCAGTCCGCAGAAGGTGGTGGTGCTAATGCAGTTTCAACTACTGAATTTATTGATGCAACTTTAAGTCTGGACGTTACACCAAGTATTACCCCAGATGGCAAGGTACAGATGGAGTTGAATATTACCAGTGACTCACCAGGAAATCCGACACCCACTGGACAGTTAACGATAAATAAAAACCAGATCAATACTAATGTACTGGTTGATAATGGTGAAACAGTAGTGTTAGGGGGTATTTTTGAGCAAGAAACTCGAAATGCACAAACTAAGGTGCCTTTCCTGGGCGATCTACCTTATTTAGGCCGTTTATTCCGTAAAGATGTAAAATCAGATAACAAGCGTGAGTTACTGATTTTTGTTACGCCTCGAATTGTTAATGACAGTGTTTCAAGAAATCATTAATATATTTTGAATTTAACAAAATGAATAGGTGACTCCTTGCCAAGCAAAGAGTTTGAAACCCTGCCAAATATCTATTTGGTAGGGCCGATGGGGGCCGGTAAAACAACAGTAGGACGACATTTAGCAGAACTGTTAGGACGAGAATTTCTGGACAGCGATCATGAAATTGAGCGGAAAACAGGAGCTACAATTCCCTGGATCTTCGAAAAAGAGGGTGAAAAGGGTTTTCGTCATCGTGAAACTGTTGTCATTGATGAGTTAACCTCACGTCCACAGCTGGTGCTTGCGACTGGTGGTGGCGCAATTACTCAGGCTCCTAATCGGGATTATTTAAAGCAGCGAGGCATCGTTGTTTATCTTTACACTCCAGTTGAAATTCAGCTTCAGCGAACCTATCGCGACAAAAACCGCCCCTTGTTACAAGTCGAAAATCCTGAACAGAAACTCAGAGATCTGCTTGCAGTGCGGGATCCGTTATACCGGGAAGTCGCACATTACATTATTGAGACCAATCAGGGAGCTGCACGAGATCTGGCGCAGCGTATTCTGAATCTCATCCTTCCGAAAAAATAAGTTCAGTTGAAAAAGTGGTCATTCCCTCATGAAAACCTTATATGTCGAACTCGGTGAACGTCGTTACCCTATTTTTATTGGCAGTAACTTGAATCCTCAGGAATTGCTTGAGCCCTATATCCATGGCAAGCAGGTGATGATTGTCAGTAATGATACGGTGGCACCACTCTATCTGGATCGCTATAAGGCTGCATTGGAAAATCTGGGTAAAACTGTGGCGACCTGTATTTTACCGGATGGCGAGAAATACAAAAATATTGAGCATCTAAACCTGATTTTTGATGCATTGCTTGAGGCGGGTTTTAACCGCGATTGTACAGTTCTGGCACTCGGTGGTGGTGTTATTGGAGATATGGCCGGCTTTGCTTCTGCCTGTTTCCAGCGTGGAGTATATTTTATTCAGGTGCCAACGACGTTGCTGTCTCAAGTAGATTCCAGTGTTGGGGGTAAAACCGGCATTAATCATCCACTGGGTAAAAACATGATTGGTGCTTTCCAGCAGCCACAAGTGGTGCTGGCAGATATGTCGCAGCTATCTACGCTGCCAGATCGTGAGCTATCTGCCGGTTTGGCTGAAGTGATTAAATATGCCTTGCTCGGTGATGAAGAATTTCTGGTCTGGTTAGAAGCCAATATGGAAGGTCTTATTGCTCGTGATGAGCAATTGCTGGCCGAAGCGGTTTATCGTTCTTGTGCGCATAAAGCTCGTATTGTAGCGAATGATGAAAAAGAGCAGGGTGAGCGTGCTTTACTTAATCTCGGTCATACATTCGGTCATGCGATTGAGTCTTATCTGGGTTATGGTGAATGGCTGCACGGAGAAGCGGTAGCAACCGGTATGGTGATGGCAGCAGATTTATCCCATCGCATGGGCTGGATTTCATTAGAAGACCTTGAGCGTACAAAAAAAATCATTTCTCGTGCGCAATTACCTATTGTTTGTCCTAAAATCCCACTTGACGATTTCCTGGCTTATATGGCTCACGACAAGAAAGTTTTAAATGGGCAGCTTCGTCTTGTATTATTGCAGCAACTTGGAAAAGCGGTCATTACTCGAGACTTTGATGTCGAGTTGATGCAACAGGCGATTTTAGCTCATCAGGCATAGGTTTAAATTTTTATGACAGCATTACGTACCCCTTGGCAAAAGATTCAGCATTATTTCTGGCTGGTCTGTGGCGTATGCTGTCTATTTGCTGCCTTGGTTTTTTGGGCTATTACCGATACAGATGAAGTTGTAGAAGTAGAGAAGAAGCCGGAAACGGAAGTTGAATTACAGATTCAACCAGAAAAAGTGGCCTCAATGACCCATCTTGGTGCACTTTCTGATGAGGTTAAGCCTCTTGCTCTCAATACTCGGATTGTTGTCAATGTTAGTCATGAGCCTGAATTCCGCGGAACCAAATATATTGGTAAAGTAAAGAAACAGCATGCGATTGAGCTATTTCGTGTAGGTAATGAAGCCATTCTAAAAACCTTCCTGAAAAAGCAGCAGGATCGTAAGCCTTTTGTTTATTTAAGGCTTTCGGGTGAGAACCAGCCTGAACAATATGTATTGTTATATGGTCTGTATAAAACCGCAGCAGAAGCTCAACAGGCTTTATCAGTGCTCAATCTGAATCTGCCTAAATCCGTCCAGCCTAAAGTTGTGGCCATGCAACAATATGCCAGTCTAGTCAACAGTATGGGTTCGGAAGAACTGGCAAGTAATCAAAAACTTTATGAAATTCAGTTGAAAAATGTACCTTTACCGAAAGTCGATGAATCCGTACAGATAAGACCGAAAGCTCAACCTTCAGCACCTGTGGTCACCCCTAAAGAAAGCACCACGAGTACCACGATTGTTCGACGTGATCAGGAAGGTAATGTAGTAGATGTACAGAAATCTCAAAGTCATGTCGAAGGAAGTCCGCGCTCATCAAATGGCAATTCTCGACCTCAAGAAAACGAGATTAGTGATCCATTTAACTAGGCCGGTCTAAAATAGCGCACGGACACTTTATCTTTATTATAAATGTGCGCTTTTGGTGCAAAAAATACGCACCATAAATAATCATAATTTTCCTTTTGTAGGCTAAATCTTTGTCATTTGTGTTGTTTTGATTTTTGCTCCTTAAGTTGGCATGAAATTTGCTTTATTGGTGCATGAATTGAATTAATCTCCCTGTTTTGGCGCGAAAATGATTCGATGAATAGGCGTAATTGTCATCTTTGTTGCTTATTTTTATCTTATCCATCAGCAAAATGAATGTTATTTTTCATGCATTCCGTCTGAAAAAGGATTATGTTGAAAAGATACTCAATGATATTTTGCTCTATAAAGCTGCTTAGCTTGCGGAGTAAATCAGACAGTCACGCACAGCAGAATTTAGATTGTTTAATAGCCTATCGGGCTTAGTGAAAAGAAGGGTACGCTATGCACATGCCATCGCCTAATAATGTAGCTCCCGCTCAAGGTTTATACCAACCGGATGAGTTTAAAGATAACTGTGGTTTCGGTTTGATCGCCCATATGCAGGGTGATGCCAGTCATGATCTGGTCAAGACCGCAATTCATAGTCTAAGTTGTATGACCCACCGTGGCGGTATTGCTGCTGATGGCAAGACCGGTGATGGTTGTGGTCTATTGCTGGCAATGCCTAAAGAATTCTTCCGTGAAGAGGCCAAACGCTTAAGTGACATTACCTTAAGTGAGATTTTTGCTGTGGGTACAGTATTCCTGAATCTGGATCCAGCATTAGCCGCACATGCAAAACAAGTCCTGACGAAAGAAATTGAAGAAGAAGGTTGTCGCGTTATCGCATGGCGTGTTGTGCCGACGAATAATGATGCGCTTGGTGAGATTGCGATGCAGTCTCTGCCAGCTTTTGAGCAGGTCATCGTGAACTGCCCAATCGGTGTGACTGAAGTTGAATTCAACCGCAAATTGTTCCTTGCGCGTCGTCGTGCTGAGCAGCAGTTAACCAGTGATCCATACTTCTATGTGACGACCTTATGCTCAACTGTAATCAGCTATAAAGGTCTGATGATGCCGGCAGCGATTGCTGACTTCTATACTGACCTGGCTGATGAGCGTCTGGCATCACATATCGTGGTCTTCCACCAACGTTTTTCTACCAATACATTGCCACGCTGGCCACTGGCTCAGCCATTCCGTTACCTGGCGCACAATGGTGAGATCAACACTATTACGGCTAACCGTAACTGGGCAATGGCGCGTACGCCTAAATTTGAAAACCCATTACTGCCAGGTCTGACTGAGCTGAATCCAATCGTAAACCGTACTGGTTCAGATTCATCTAGTCTGGATAACATGCTGGAAATCCTCGTGGGTGGTGGTATGGATCTGTTCCGTGCGCTACGTATGCTGGTTCCACCTGCTTGGCAGAATGTTGAAACTTTAGATGCTGACTTACGTGCATTCTATGAGTTCAACTCTAAACATATGGAAGCATGGGATGGCCCTGCTGGTTTAGTTATCCAAGACGGTCGTCATGCGATCTGTATGCTGGATCGTAACGGCTTGCGTCCGGCACGTTGGGTCATCACTAAAAATGGCTACATCACACTGGCGTCAGAAATCGGTGTATGGGGTTATGAACCTGAAGATGTCATTTCTAAAGGTCGTGTGGGTCCTGGCCAAATGCTGGTGATCGATACTTATACTGGTAAAGTGCTAGACACTCAGGATGTGAATAATCACCTGAAACGTATGCGTCCATACCGTGAATGGTTACGTGAAAATGCTGTACGTCTACAAGGTAGCCCTGAGCTGGAAGAATATCTATGTGAGCGAGGCTTGAAAGGTGACAACCTGAAAGCGGCACAGAAAATGTTCATGGTGACTTTCGAGGAACGTGACCAGTTACTGCGTCCAATCGCTGAAAGCGGTCAGGAAGCTGTAGGTTCTATGGGTGACGATACTCCAATGGCGGTTTTGTCACGTCAGGTACGTCATGTATCGGACTATTTCCGTCAGCAGTTCGCTCAGGTAACGAATCCGCCAATCGATCCATTACGTGAATCGATTGTAATGTCACTAGAAACCTGTTTAGGTCGTGAACAAAACGTTTTCGAACAGGGTCCAGAACATGCAGACCGTCTGATTATTTCAAGTCCGGTTCTGTCTAATTCAAAAATGCATCAAATCCGCACGCTAGGCCGTACAGGTTATGAGATTGCGGATATTGATCTGAACTATGCTGAAACCGAAGGTCTGGAAGCTGCGATTGCTCGTATTTGCGAAGAATCAGCGCAAGCGATTCGTGACGGCAAAACTTTATTGGTACTTTCAGACAAGAAAATCCGTGAAGGTTTCTTGCCAGCCAATGCTGTGATGGTCACTGGTGCAGTACACCATCATCTAATCAATACTGGTCTGCGTACTGATGCGAATTTGATTGTTGAAACCGGTTTCGCCCGTGATCCACATCAATTTGCCGTTCTGCTTGGCTTTGGCGCGACAGCAATTTATCCATACCTGGCATATGACGTGATCAATGATCTGGTTGCTAAAGGTGAATTGCTGGGTGATCCGGTCTATGCGCAAAACAATTTCCGTAAGGGTATTGAAAAAGGCCTGCTGAAAGTCCTGTCTAAGATGGGTATTTCAACTGTGGCTTCTTACCGTGGCGGTCAGCTGTTTGAAGCAGTCGGTTTATCCAATGAAGTTGTGAATAAATGCTTCGTAGGTGTTCCGAGCCGTATTCAGGGTGCAACTTTTGCTGATCTTGAAAATGACCAGAAACAACTGGCAGATTTGGCATGGAAAAACCGTAAGCCAATCGATCAGGGCGGTATGCTGAAATTCGTCTTCGGCAAGGAATACCATGCGTTTAACCCGGACGTGATTAACTCACTGCATAAAGCAGTACGTTCTGGTAATTATGCTGACTTTAAAGAATATGCAGAACTGGTAAATAACCGTCCGATTGCAACCATCCGTGATTTATTCAAGCTGAAAACTGACAACTCAATTCCAGTGGATCAGGTTGAGTCTGTAGAAGATATCCTGCCTCGTTTTGACTCCGCGGGTATGTCTTTGGGTGCACTATCTCCTGAAGCACATGAAGCGATTGCGATTGCTATGAACACTATCGGTGGTCGTTCTAACTCTGGTGAGGGCGGTGAAGATCCAGCGCGTTATGGCACCATCCGTAACTCGAAAATCAAACAGATTGCATCCGGACGTTTTGGTGTAACTCCAGCGTACTTAACATCAGCAGAAGTACTGCAAATTAAAGTCGCGCAAGGTGCAAAACCAGGTGAAGGTGGTCAGTTGCCAGGTGGTAAAGTGAATGGCTTGATTGCCCGTTTACGTTATTCAGTTCCGGGCGTGACTCTGATTTCGCCACCACCACACCATGATATCTATTCAATCGAAGATTTATCTCAGTTGATCTTTGACTTGAAACAGGTCAATCCGCAAGCGATGGTATCGGTGAAACTGGTATCTGAACCGGGTGTAGGTACGATTGCAGCAGGTGTGGCAAAAGCTTATGCCGATTTTATTACCATTTCTGGTTATGACGGTGGTACAGCAGCATCTCCATTATCCTCGATTCACCATGCGGGTTCTCCATGGGAATTAGGTTTAAGTGAAGCGCATCAAGCACTTCGTGTAAACGACTTACGTGGCAAAGTACGCGTTCAAACTGATGGTGGTTTAAAAACTGGTCTTGACGTGGTAAAAGCAGCGATCTTGGGTGCAGAGAGCTTTGGCTTCGGTTCGACTCCAATGATTGCCTTAGGTTGTAAATACCTGCGTATCTGTCACTTGAATAACTGTGCGACCGGTGTTGCGACTCAGCAGGATCATCTGCGTCAAGAGCACTACATCGGCGAACCACAAATGCTGATCAACTTCTTCACTTTCATTGCTGAAGAAACTCGCGAATGGTTGGCTGCATTGGGTGTATCTAGCCTGAAAGACCTGATCGGTCGTACCGACTTGCTGGAAATCTTGCCAGGTGAAACTGACAAACATGCTCACCTTGATCTGAGCAAACTGCTAGAGTCACATCCAGCAGCAGAAGGTAAAGCACAGTACTGTGAAGTACAGGGTAATGAACCATTCGATAAAGGTATTCTGGCTGAGAAAATGGTAGAGGAAATTCTGCCAGCAATCGAAGCAGGTACAGGCGGTGAATACAGCTTTACCGTAGGTAACTGTGACCGTTCGATTGGTGCACGTCTGTCAGGTGAAATTGCCAAACGTTATGGCAACCTGAGTATGGAAGCACATCCAGTTAAAGTAAATCTGACTGGTACAGCGGGTCAGTCACTCGGTGTCTGGAATGCCGGTGGTCTGCATCTCAAACTGGAAGGTGATGCGAACGACTACGTGGGTAAAGGTATGGCAGGTGGTCGTATCTCGATTTTCCCACCGAAAGGTTCGCCATTCCAGACTCAAAATACTGCGATCATTGGTAATACCTGTCTGTATGGTGCGACTGGTGGTAAATTGTTTGCTGCGGGTACTGCGGGTGAACGTTTTGCAGTTCGTAACTCTGGTGCCTTTGCTGTGATTGAGGGTGCAGGCGATCACTGCTGTGAATATATGACTGGCGGTATTGTGACTGTCCTAGGTAAAGTAGGTCATAACTTCGGTGCAGGTATGACCGGTGGTTTTGCTTATGTATTGGACCTGGACAATGATTTTGTAGATCATTACAACCATGAGTTGATTGAACTGAACCGTATCTCAACTGAAGCGATGGAAGAACATCAGACCTTTTTGCTTCGCATTTTAGATGAACATATTGCAGAAACAGGTAGTGCTTGGGCGTACAAGATCCGCCATGAGTTTGATTTCTATAGTCGTAAGTTCTGGCTGGTAAAACCAAAAGCAGCTAACTTGTTGACCTTGTTGAAAACAACTCAAGCTGATCCACAATAATTCCACTACTGCAGATATAGGTAGACCTAAGGTAATGCGAATAAAGCCTTGGGTCTACCCACGGAGAGAGAGATGGCAGAGCGCCTAAATAATGACTTTCAATTCCTGGATGTCGCACGCCAAGATCCAGAGAAAAAAGAGATTGACGTCCGCAAAGCAGAATTTGTGGAAATTTATAAACCTTTCACAACAGAAGTGGCTGCAAATCAGTCACATCGTTGTCTAGGTTGTGGTAACCCGTACTGTGAATGGAAATGTCCGGTTCATAATTACATCCCAAACTGGTTGAAGTTACTTGCAGAAGGCCGTATTTTCCAGGCAGCAGAATTGTGTCACCAAACCAATACTTTGCCAGAAGTGTGTGGTCGTGTTTGTCCTCAAGACCGTCTGTGTGAAGGTGCTTGTACCCTCAATGATGGTTTTGGTGCAGTCACCATTGGTAATGCTGAAAAATATATCAATGACACCGCTTTCGCTTTAGGCTGGCGTCCAGATATGTCTCATGTGAAATGGACTGATAAGAAAGTTGCTATCATTGGGGCAGGTCCTGCGGGTCTAGGCTGTGCTGATATTCTGGTACGTAATGGTGTTAAACCTGTTGTATTTGATAAACGTCCTGAAATTGGTGGTCTGCTGACTTTCGGTATTCCAGAATTCAAGATGGAAAAAGACGTGATGAAACGCCGTCGTGAAATTTTTACCGGCATGGGTGTTGAATTCCGTCTGAATACTGAAATTGGTACCGATGTCACCATCGACCAATTGCTCGCTGACTATGATGCTGTCTTTATGGGTATGGGAACATACACTTATATGAAAGGTGGCTTTGCTGGTGAAGATCTGGATGGTGTATATGATGCACTGGATTTCCTGATTGCTAACGTGAACCGTTGCCAGGGGTGGGAAAAAGATCCATCCGAATACATCAGCGTTGAAGGCAAGAAAGTGATTGTCTTGGGTGGTGGTGATACTGCGATGGACTGTAACCGTACTTCAATCCGTCAAGGTGCTGAGTCAGTGGTTTGTGCTTATCGTCGTGATGAAGCGAACATGCCAGGTTCACGTCGTGAAGTAAAAAATGCGCGTGAAGAAGGTGTGGAATTCCAGTTCAACCGTCAACCTATCGAAATCATGGGTGAAAATGGCAAAGTGACTGGCGTAAAAGTGGTAACGACTCAACTGGGTGAACCAGACAGCCGTGGCCGCCGTAGCCCGGAACCAATTCCAGGTTCAGAAGAAATTCTGCCTGCAGATGCGGTATTGCTGGCATTTGGTTTCCGTACCAGCCCTGCAGACTGGTTTACTGACGTAGAAATCAACCTGGATGGTTCTGGTCGTGTACTTGCAGCTGAACAACAGCAATACAAATTCCAGACTTCAAATCCAAAAATCTTTGCTGGTGGCGACATGGTCCGTGGTTCTGACCTGGTCGTGACTGCGATCTGGGAAGGTCGTCAGGCTGCGGAAGGTATTCTGGATTATCTTGGTGTTTAATCTAATTTAATCATTTAATTAAAAAACCCGCTATGGCGGGTTTTTTATTTTTCTTCATTTTACTAATTTATTCAGCTTAGTTCTAAGTAGTTATAATAAATATGGATTTAAACTTATCAATATATCCAATATTAATTCGTAGCTCTGAAGCAGAACAGAAGGAATAAAAACGGTATAAGTAAAAAATTATAAAAATTAACAAAAAATGAGAAAAATATGTTTAAAATCAAATTTATTAAATAAATATCAATAAAGAATTGAGGAGAAAAGATGATTCCTGTATTAAAAAAATCTTTCATTGCTCTGATGTTAGCCAGTACCCTGACGCTTACAGGTTGTGGCTATAACACCTTACAAGTCAAGGATGAGGCTGTAACTGCAGCATGGTCCGAAGTACAAAACCAGTACCAGCGTCGTGCTGACTTGGTGCCGAATCTGGTGAATGTTGTCAAAGGCTATGCAGCGCATGAAGAGCAGGTGCTAACTGAAGTGACTCAGGCACGTGCCAATGTGGCAGGCTTAAAAGTCGACCGTGAAGTGCTGGAAGATCCTGAACTGTTCCAGCGTTATCAGGAAGCTCAAGCACAAATGACTAGTGCTTTATCGCGTTTATTGGCCGTAACCGAGAATTATCCTGATTTGAAAGCTAATGAGCAGTTCCGTGATCTGCAGGTACAACTTGAGGGTACTGAAAACCGTATTGCGGTAGCGCGTAACCGTTATATTACGACTGTACAAGATTTTAACTCTTATGCACGTCAGTTCCCGCAGGTGATGACGGCCAAAGTTATTGGGATGGATACCAAACCAAACTTTAGTGCAGAGCAGAGTGCGCAACAGGCACCTAAGGTTTCATTTGAATAAGCCTGATCTTGGGTAATCTGCTAATAAGGTGGCTGCAATGATGCATATAAGCGCTGTAAAACTTTATATAGGTCTATTTCTCAGCCTCATTATGAGCCTGATGAATCCTGCCTGGAGTGAAACAGCAACAGCAACTGATACAGAAGAAGTGATTGTTGCACGTGAAATTTTGCAGCCTAAAACGAATACTACGGATCAAAATGTAGAATCTGCAGATACAGCACCGCAGCGCCAAATTGCCAATGATATGGCAGAAGGTCAGGTTCAGCGCGACTTGCCCAGCATGAATGAGCCAGTCATTGATCAGGCAAATTTATTGACAGCAGCAGAAAAACAGCAACTTAGTCAAAGAATTATCAATCTTTATCAGGCGGGTAAGGCTCAGATTGGCGTAGTAATTGTCCCTACCACGGGCCAGGAAGATATTTTTGACTATTCCATGCGTGTGGCAGATCGCTGGCAACTGGGATCAAAAGAACACGATAATGGCCTGTTAATGACCATTGCGGTAAATGACCATCGTATCCAGATTTTAACTGGATATGGGTTAGAAGGCGTTCTGCCAGATATTGTGGCTGGACGGATTATTAATAACAAAATTACACCTTTGTTTAAGCAGGGTCAGTATGCACAAGGGATAGATGCTGGGCTGGCAGAAATAGAGCGTATTCTAAATCTGGATCCAGAAATTGCAGCTCAAGCAGCGGCTGAGCTTAAAGAGCGTCAGGAGCAGGCTTATAAAGCGCAGCAAGCATCTCAAGCGACTTTTGGTTCGGTTATTTTTATTATCGTCGCTGGTGTTATTGGTTCCATGATCTTTGGCAGAAAGCTGAGTGCAGCCACTGCTGCAGTGGCTGGAACTGCAGCCGGGTTAGTCAATGGCATGGGATTGGTCGCTAGCCTATTAATTGGTGCTGGAGTTTTCTTTTTACTCGTGACCTCACTTGCTCAGTTGATCCTGCATGCCTTTATGGCAGGTGGAGGTCGTGGCGGCGGTAGTGGACGTGGTGGTTTTGGAGGCGGCGGCTTCGGTGGAGGCGGCGGTGGTTTTGGTGGGGGAGGAGCATCAGGCTCATGGTAACAACTACAGATACAACAGATATTGTCACGCAACCTAAGCTGGAAGAACATGCTCAACCAAGTTTTAAGCGCTGGCTTAAGCACTTCTTTTATATGCCTGCAACTAAGCGGTTTTTCTCTAAGCAGGATCAGCATGCGATTGCAATTGCTGTAGAAGAAGCAGAGCATGGACATGTGGGAGAAATTCAGGTCGTGATTGAAGGGTGTCTACCTTCTCGTTCTGCTTATTATCAAGATACGCTTTGTCGTGCCCGTCAACTTTTTGCTGAACTGGGTGTTTGGGATACAGAGCACAATAGTGGCGTGCTTTTATATTTAAACCTCTGTGATCATAAAGTGGAAATTGTAATTGACCGGGGAATTAAGCAGGCAACTACACAAGATGTCTGGGATGAGATTTGTGAAAATATTATTCAGCAGTTGAAGCAACAAAAGTATAAGAATGGAGTGATTTTGGGTGTTAAGCAGATTGGAGAAATTTTAAATCAATACTATGATCGAAAAATGGATGATTTAAAGAATGAATTAGGAAACAAGCCCATCATTTTGGGGTGACCTTATCAATTAATTTGCTGTTGTCGAGTCGACTCTATACGATTTTAGAGTTGTTTAAAAGCCAACAAACCGATTGTTCTACCGAAAGGCTCTGCCATTAATAACGATACGGTTGCAATGGAGGCTGGACGTAAACGAGGCTCGATTAAAAAGAGCCGTCATGCTGCATTGGTTGAAGCAATTGAGCTAGCTGCGCAGCAAGTTGGGCAAAATATTCTTTCGCCTACACAGCAGGTTGAAAAAGCTAAAAATAAGACCAAAGCGGTTAAAACTGATTATGAGCAGCTTAGGGAAGATTATGAAAAACTGCTGGAAAAGTGTAATTCACTGTTGTTGGAAAATTTTGAGTTAAAACAAAAAACGCATCTTTAAAGATGCGTTTTTGTTTTATAAATTATATTTAACGACAAGCTGCTGGAGCATATTTGGCTTGAAGAGTACCAGCAGTGATACCTGTCATTTTTTGTGCTGTTGCTGCTGCTTGCGTTGCTGATGCACAACCCCAGTCTAATGAACCAGAATTACCAGCTCTAATAGCAGTATTCAATGCTACAGCTCTAGCATTCGCTGCTCCAGAACGTACAAAAGGTTTAATATTTAAAGTATTTTCTGTAGCTGCTACACCCATTGTTGTTGGGTTGTAAGTAATAGTAATTTCCCCTGTTGTTGCATTAATTAATACCGAATTAACATATTTACTATTTGCTCCAGTGTTACTAGCTTGAGCATTCCAGGTGTCGGCTACACGTTTTAAATCTGCTGCTGAGGCTGCGCCATCAGTAGCGATTGCTAGTTTAGCACTACTTGCTAAATTTAGTCCTTCAGTTACACGTGTACGTACTGTGTAGTCTTGATAAGCTGGAATCGCAATTGCAGCAAGAATACCGATAATTGCTACAACAATCATTAATGCTTACCATTCCATAAGTCACTTTATATGGACATGAATTAAACCATTGAATTGTCTTGTTTTACTTCATTTTTCATTTTGTCCATATGGACACCGTTTTAAATAGACAAATTTTTCCAATTTGTCCATATCAGAAAATGGCTTTTACTCAGTGCGATAGGGTGAATTTTTATAAAAGCAGACTGGTCGTGAGATATTTTAAAATTTTGATAAGCTAAAAACAGAATAAAAAAATCCAAACTCATTTATAAGCCAGCTTTTGTAGTTCTTCTCTATGCTGACGAATCACACGTCTTGCATTATGGATCACAATACGACGAGTCGCTTCATCATCACCAAATTGCATAGGCAAAACTTCTATAACGGGACGAGGGATTCGTTCTGTTATTTTGTAATCTTTCAGCCGTTTCATTTTATTACTCCCTCTTATATGAAACATTCAGCACAGAACTTGGCTTTTCAATTTTAAACTGCACTCGTCATTGCACAAGTAATCATCACTACATCAATAATTGTATGCTTTTTTAGCTGCTGAAAATTCATCTTTTTCTAGTACAAACAACTTACATTTCAGCATCTTATAAAACCAACAAAACTGACATTTTTTGTCACTTAGTTACACAAAATTACTTAGTGATTTTTTAAATTTTTAAATTCATTAAACAATGTATTGATTTCACGCAAAATAATTAGATAATATGCTTTGGCACACTTTGTGCAAACTATAAACTAGCTTACAAAGCTTATAATTAAATTAACAAAACATTTGTGGAGAATGTTATGAATACAATGCAGAAGGGCTTCACGCTCATCGAGCTTATGATTGTTGTCGCTATTATTGGTATTCTTGCTGCAATCGCGATTCCAGCTTATTCTAACTATACTGGTCGTGCTCAAGCTTCTGAGGGCTTAAAAGTAACAACTGGTTTACAAGCTGATATTGGTGTATTTGTAAACGAATACAATAGAGCACCAGATACAGAAGATTTAAAGGATGGTAAAGAAGCGGCCTCTATTGCTGCGGCTGCACGAGCTCTTGCCGGTAAATACTTCAATGCAGGCGGTGTTACAGTTACAGATGGTGGTGTTATTAATATTGAATTTGCAAGTGGTGCTAATAAGGGAAAAGGATTCAAATTAACTCCCACTTTAACTACTGCTAAGCAAATCTCTAAATGGACTTGTGCTCCTCTAACTGGAGAGAAAGCAATTGATACAGCTCGTTTACCAACTAGCTGTCAAGCCCAAGAATAAAATTAAAAAAAACGCATCTTCAAGGATGCGTTTTTTGTTTTAACTCAAAATTTTCTAGCAATAGCGAATTCACTTTTTCAAGCAATTTTTCATAATCTTCCTTCAATTGCTCATAATCACTTTTAACCGCTTTAGTCTTGCTTTTTGCTTGTTCAATCTGCTGTGTAGGTGAAAGAATATTTTGTCCTACTTCTTGCGCAGCCAGCTCAATAGCCTCCACTAGTGCAGCATGACGGCTCTTCTTGATCGAACCTCGTTTACGTCCAGCTTCAAGTGCCACAGTGTCATTGTTAATCGCAGAACCTTTCGGTAGGACGGTTGGTTTATTAGCTTTTAAACGCTCCAAAGCGGCATAATATTCATTTAATGCACTCATCATTAGCCCCCTATATCCACAGTTTGAATTTTTTGAATGGTCTTATTCAATGCCATAATGTCGCTGTCCATCTGCCCATACAGCAAACTGCCTTGCACTTGTGTATCTCTTACTCGTTGTAGTCGCTGAACCGCTTTTTGCATCTTCTCAGCACTATCAGTATCAAACACCGCATGGGCACAACTCAGACAACTTGTAATCGCAGTAAAGGAAATTTTTTCGCAAGAATCAGGGTTGGTACAAGCACCAAAAAGACTAGGCTTATATGCAATTTCCCCCTTTTTCATCCGCTTAACCGTTTCATCACGATCTGGAAAAACCTTCAGTAATTGCTCACGATCTTTTTGCAACTGCAAATAGGTTCCTGCACCGCCAAAGAGCTTACTAGAAGTACTTATTACGCCTTCCTCAAACTGAGTGTAGGAATGTACCAAACGCTGATATTCTAGCTCTTGAATAAATTCCTTTTGACTATCGCTGGCTAAAATGTTTGGAGCAAACACCGCATTGTCTCGATAATACAAAGTCATTGCTTCGGTTAAATGCTTATATTGAACTGACAGAGCACCTAACCCAATAATGCCTGAACGAGCACTATACACAGCCAGTGAGCGTCTAAATTGATGGGTACAGATATTCCAATACTCACCAATTTGACAGTCTTTTTCTTCTCGCCAATTCCGAAAACCATCAAATGCCTCTAGTTCAGCTAAATCGCTTTCAGTAATTTTTAATTCATCTCCAAGCGAGACTGAAATAAGGCTTAAATACTGATTAAAATTATTCTTTGTACGAGTCGGAGCACCTGAAAAATTGGAAATAAAATCGGTTTCGTTTTTAATATTTCGATTATTTTTATTTCGATGCTTTTGCGAGTATAGCGTTGGAAATAAGGGGTACTCAGCAGGATTAGACATATCATAATGTGGATTGAACAAAGCATAGATTTCACCGATACTTTGCGCTGCATGTACCCCAAACTGGATATCTTCAAACGTGATCCAATAAGTAGACTTATTACCTCCACCATGTAACTTAGAGGTATAGCCCATTAACACATGCACTAGGTGCTCATTGCTCTGAACAGTTTGGTAACAGTCATAAGACAGTTGATTCACCTCATTGTCCCGCATCCCTGTAAATAGGTGAATCCACAACTTGGCCATGCCTTGAATCAACGTCATATAGCGAGTGAGATTGGCATGTTTACGAATCTGATTATTTTCAAACAGTACCGTTAAACCAAGCAAATCTCGAGCATCCACAAAACTCACTGCATTTTTATAATCTTTAAACTCACGCGGCATACGCGCAAAAGCTTTATCTTGCTGAATATGCTGGAACCATTGCAGCAAAGCAGGTGCATTTTGATTAAACTCGTTTAATTTATCCGCTAAAGCATTAATTAAGGCAATATAAAGCCGTGAAGGAACCACTTTGGTTTGTGGGCCTACTTTGCCTGATTGCAACCTGAGTTGAGCAGCCAACTTTGCTAAATACTCAATCGGTTGATATGTACTAAACGCAGGAATGAGCCAGGGGTGTTGCTGTTGAATAGAAAAGCAATCCGTTAAAAATGCTTTGACTTGGAGTGCTTTTTGATAACTTACGCTTATATAAGCATCATTCACTTTTGACATATAAGCAACATCACCAAATAACTGCTGCAATGTACAGCCATTACGGTATGCAATAGCAGCAAACTGGCGCAAAATAGTATGCCGCTTCTCAATACTTTTAATAATCGACTTACCCGATTTTATATAAAGCAAAGCAAAACTGATTTTTTTCATTTCTGCACGAATTTGACAGAAGAGAAAATCATCTTCACGTGCATTCTCAAGCCAACTATTAAAATTCAGGCGACAGTGACACTTCGGTAAATATGGAGAAAGATCCCACACATTGTCTGAATAAACTGATAATGTTTCACCGCTTTTCATTCGCGATAATACAAAAGTACTTGGAACAGTCAGCTGATTATTTTGTAGACTGTACTCATCAGGTAAAAACAGTTCAGCAATACCCAATGAATATAAATATGAATTAAATGAACTCATGCGACCCATCCCAAATCAAGTAATAATTCAAAATGATTCAGCCAATACGCATCTAAATCACCACTTTCTACTTCTTCCTGAATTGAAAAAATACGATCACGTAAATTTTCATAAGTGTTTGATAAATCTTCGATCACTTCATCGATACGATGTAGTACAACCCCAAACTGCTGTTCCCACTTGATTAGGTCCGTGGCTTTTTGTTTTACATAGCCGAGCAGACTTTTCAGTGACAAAAGCTTACGCACATCTTCATCATCAGCGTGGACTGCATAGTGTTGGCAAAATAGACAATGCTCAAATTGCTGACAGTTAGGTGTAGGAGCTTGTTCGGTAAAGCCTAAAGCTTTTTCAGGCTGTGGAGCTGCTGTAATACATGCACCGACAGGTAAGGTCTGAACATCAACAGTCTCATCCAACGTTTGCACAGCGATTCGTTCAAGCGTTCGTGTTTTTGCGACTGCAACTTCTCGCAGCTCATTAAAAAACTGTGAAATCTGCTGGGCTGCATCTTTGAATGAAGTACGTGCATAATTATTTCTTGCCGTATCGAGTGAGTGACCCATTACTTCAGCTTCAAGCAGTAGATCACCATCGCTAAACTCAACAGTTTGACTGCTCTTATGTTTACGCCACTGTTGCGGCGTAATCCAGACCATTCTTGGGAAAATACGCTGAAATAGCTTTTTCATTAATTGTAATCTGCCGTAGCTGACAGGTCCCAGCTGTTGAATTTCGTTGCGTAATGGAAAGATGAAATCACATGCTTCATCTTGAATATACCATTCACGAAGTTCCAAAATCTTTCTAAACACTGGCTCAAATTTCACCCCAAATTCTGGGTATACTGTCTTACCTCCTGCACGGCTTTTCGCTCCTGAAAAGCGTCGTCCTTGAGTACTTGGTAGAATTTCCATTGTTCCTATTTGTAATTGTTGAGCAGTGTCTAGATTTGCTCCAGTTTGTGCGATAAAGAGCAATATACCAATGGCAAGACCGTATGAAGCAAGTCTTGCGCGCTCTAAATGCCGCTTGTCTTTATTACGTTCTTCAAGATTACGAATCGCTTGATTACGATTCTCACGTAGACGCTTTCGATGCTCACTATCTTCTTCTAATTCAAAATCAGCCAGCATTTTGGAAAAAGCTGGAATAACCGGATATTTGACTAAATAACTCTGTATATCAAACTGGAAATGCTGTTTTTCAATTTGATGATGAAAACCCGAATAAAAATAAAAGTTCTCTTCATCAACCGATTTAAAATGCGCTGGAAAATCTGCTTCTTGTATCACAATACGATGGATTTCAAGAAAGACATTCTGCAAAGTCGCATAAGTTTTCTGATGATCTTCTTCCGCAATGGGTAATATAGGAACATCATAACGCTGAGATTGGACTTGCATCGCTTGACTAACAATATCAATTTCATGACAGTCAAATACATATGCGATTAATTTGGCTGCATTACGCTGATATTGCTTTGCTGTATGTGCAGCCAAACTTTCCTCTTCAGTATCAGCAAGCAAAGTGCGATCAACTAAATATTTACTGTAACGACGATACGCATCGATCACACTATCTTGATTCGAAAAATCAAATATCTTTTTTTGGCTATCTACCCAATCTAAGAAAAATTTACTGGTGTAATAAAATAGCCCTTTTGACAAATCTGATCCGCCCATTTGCAGTAAATAATCGGTCAAACATTGTAAAAAATAATGCCTTTTTTCATCAAATGATGCAGATAACTGTTGTTCTGACAAAATCTCGCCAGATATTCTTTTTCGGTAAAACAGTATTCCAATATCTAATGTTTTAAAACCCAAAGAAGCGGTTTTATCTTTGCAGACGAGAAAAAGTCGCTCATATTCATTAATTTGTTTGTTGATATCGGAGATATGGACGAACAATGGGGTACGTGTGAAACTCATAATAAATCTCCTGCTGAATTTACAGAAGACATCACGTACTTCATTAAACTTGATTCATACTCATGCTGAATTTTACTGCGCCATTCTAGTCGCGATTTATAGTTCAAATACTGTAAAGTCGTACTAATCTTGGTATGACCCATTCTGGCTTGCACATATTCGACAGCTGTCATCGCTGAATGCCCTTCGGGCAGATGCTGTAACTGGCTTTCCAGCAAATTCATCCCAAAACTAGCACGTAAATCATGGAATTTAAAACTTTGAAATTGCGGATCAATCAAGCGAATCTCGGGTAATAACACGACTTTTAAATAACTACGTACCGCTTCGCCTTCATACAATTTAAGCCTAGTCTCAAATGAGTTAGAGGCTTTGATCTTCTCGGTCAATTGCTCTTGTTCAGCTTTGCTAGTGTAGAAAGGTGTACCAAGCTTGGTGAGAAACACATAGTTTTCATCCGAGTCACCATAGTTTGACTTCTGTCTACGCTGACGTGCCTGCTCACTATTGATATAGATTTTAAGATCTCGAGCTAACCAATTCGGAATTAGCAGCGTCATTGGCTTTTGAAATTTAGTATCAATACCTGTCCCAGCTCCAACAGGCAGACGAATAAAGCCATGACTATCAGACTCACGATTAAATAAACAATTAATTCTTAAAGTACAAATCGTTTGCAAACGTGCGCCCGTGAATAAGGCAAGATAGAACATCAGCTGATATTCACGTGATGATTTTTGCAGTGCTTTTAATATAACAGCCTGCTCTTCAACAGTAAGTGGGCTTAATTCACCACCGTCAATAATGGCTTCAGAGTTCGGAGCCTTGGCTGGAACATGAATCGCAAGATCATGCGACTTAATTGCCAATTGTCTACGTGCGCCAAATTCATTATCAACGGAAATATATTTATAGACATCTTGGAATGGAAGCCCATAGCGTTGATGATCAACCAAATTTTCTGTTATTAGAAATCGATAACAATTGATCACAGCATTAATTCGACTACGTGCCGAACTGGCTGAAATTAGACCTGCATTCGCTTGCCCAATCAGGCGAGTACGATATTTAAAAATCGCATTCAACTGTTTTAGTTTATGAAATTTCAAGCAGTCCAGTTGTTCATCTTCTAAAAAGCGTTGAAAATCAACTAACTGATTGGCAATAAATGCAAATGTTTTAAAATCATACTGTATTGTTTGTTGTAATTTTTTCAGTAAGTACAGATTAAGAATTTCAGATGGCTGCCCATCCCCTTGAATAATACTGGGGAATTTGAGATAAGCATCACCATATTTTTCGAATTCTGCATCATTTAAACAACGGGTTGCCTTAACCAACGTCAATAACTGAAATTTTTTGATGCTCACAACTTTGGCTTTAGACTGGTAGCGTGACTGACCATTTTTAAGTTTAGTGCTCATTTTGAGCCTCCTGTTTATTAAAAAACAGGCAAAAAGTGATCTTGAGATAGGATTGACAAAAATGCCCCTATTCATCAAAATACAAATGTCTGATCAGCAATGAAGACATTCATAAGAGCTCATGTTCCCGCATGGGCTTTTATACTTTTTGCCGAATGAAAATAATTACTTTTTTGTCAATTCTCTCTGTTCCTCTTTTCTTAATCGTTCCAATTCCGTAATAAAAAAAGCATTCATTGACTGATGTCTTTGCTTTGCCATTTGTTTGACCCAAGAAACTAAATCTATGGGTAAACGGAGATTCGTCTGTTTCATGTGCATCATGCCACTTGTTAGCATATTGCTAACATAGCAATATGCTAACACTTATGTCAACTTTTTTTTTATAGCATAATGCTAGTGCTATTTTTACCGACTAAAGAATGTATGAGTAAGAAAGATATCCAATTTAATCTTCGTATTCCTGAAGAGCTAAAAGCTAAAATTGATGCTGCAGCGAAAGCGAATCAACGCTCTATCAATGCAGAAGCGACCTCTCGACTTTACGATTCATTCGTCATGAATGACAATATTCAAGTTGAAGCAGCAAAAATCGTTGAAAACTTTCTTCGAGCTCGATCTCCGACAGAGCGAAAAAAAGTGGTAGCTGAACGTTTAAATTTTGTATTAAGTGAATTGAAAAAAATTTATCATTTCAATGAATTTACAATTGCTGAATTAGCTTTTGAGATCAATGAAGATACGGCTGATGAGGCTGAAGCATGGTTTAGAGCAGAATTAGAACCCACCTTCGGACAATTGGAAAAAATAGCGCAACATACTTCAGTGAATCCAAACTGGTTACTCTTTGGTAAACAGACTCCATATGATATTCAGCACATACGTTTAAATGAATATTTAGATCAAGATATAAAGCTGCTTTTAGGTTCAGCCCCTAGTAATGAATATTTATCTGCATCAAAAGTGAAAGAAATAAAATTTATTCGCGAATTATCAGAAACAGGACAGTTAATTATTCTTAAAATTTATGAAAATTACGCAGTTGAGACTTTTTATCCCCCATATCATATCAGTGACGTAAATGGTGTTGGTGGATATAACTCATTGTTATATTTTTGTTTATTAATCAAAGTACTGTTGCGATATTATAAATCTAAGGTGAATGTATATAGTCATCTGCTTTCAAAAGAGCAGTTTAAACTTATTTTGACTGGAACAGTTCATCCCTTAACAATTGCAGAAAAATTACATCATATTCCTTGGGTTGATGATTTAGCGGATAGACCCCCAAATAAAAATTTAGATTATTGGGATGGTTTTGATACGTTAAGAGCAAGAATACTACGAGACTTTGCAGCGAAAGAATACATTCAGGAAATTTGGAATGATCCTGAGTTGTATTTAAAGCATCCTATTGAGTTTTAAAAAAGGGATGACATTTTACTAAATGCCATCCCTTTTTCTAGGCTCATTGGTATATTCAAATAAATCCTGCATATTACAATTAAAATATTCACATAAGGTATTTGCGACTGAAAGCTCAATTCGTACTGCACGATCATAGTAAAGACTTGTTAATGTATTACGATTGATACCAGTCGCTTGAGCTACCTCACTTAACTTTAAAATTTTTCGCTCACCCATCAAATTTGACAACCTACATCTAATCATAACAACCTTTAAATTAAAAAATTAACCTATAGCAGGTTAATTAAACTTGATAAATAACTTTTACCATGCTAATTTAACCTGCAGCAGGTTATATTGTTTTATTAAAAACCAAATTAGCCGTTCTAAATTTCATTATATAGTTTTTTAAGGAAGTTCAGCTATGAATAACTACTTTTCTCCAAAATTCTCTGTTTCAGAGGAAGTTCGTTCAACTGCTGTTGCACTAATCAAAGAGTTTAATATTGACCGTACATTTGATTTAGCTTTGTTTCTTAATGTTAACCCCAATTTAAATGACCAAGATGCGACTTTAGCCTGGGTGAATTATTTTGAAAAAAATCAACATGATCTCAGTGACTTCAATCATGTTAGACGCCACTTTATGAAAAATTTTCCTAAAATTATGTTTGCAAATTTCAGTGAATAAAATAATCAAAGGGAGATATCAAATATCTCCCTTAATTTGTTTAGCAATGCTCTTATGGTAATCTCAACAAAAAGTAAAATTCAATTTAATTGGTTGTAAAAATATGGAATCATTTATAAAAGCAGGCCATATTGAGCCTTCAGTCATTGTTTTTGACGTATTTGGCACACTTGTGCAGATAGGGGAAAGACGTTCCCCATATAGAAAATTAATGAAATGGCTAAAAGAAAATGGGCGACAACCAAAACCTGATGATGCCAAATTTATTATGTCCCACAATTTAAATTTGGCAGAGCTTGCAAAGCGATTAGCAGTAAATATTCCAGACCAATTTCTGCAAGAACTTGAGCATGATTTAGATGAAGAGTTACGCTCTATTAGACTGTATGAAGATACCTTATCAACTTTGGAAGAATTAAAAAAATTGGGATTCAGATTGGTATTATGCTCCAATTTAGCGATGCCATATGGAAAAGTTGTTTCTTCATTTTTACCTTCTCTTGATGCTTATGCTTGGAGTTATGAGGTTGGAGCAATTAAACCCGAGTCACAAATTTATCAATATTTAATTGATAAATTACAATGTTATGCCAAAGACATTTTGTTTATTGGAGATACACTTTTAGCTGATTACAGTGGTCCAACTGAATTTGGTATGTCAGCACGTTTAATTGATCGTAAGAATGGGCAAAAGCTGGCAGATGTTTTAAACGACATACTTTAATAACTCGTGGACGCCACCTAATAGTGAATACTCACAGCTCCTCATCTTTCCATTTTTTAAATTCTGCAATTCGTTCATCAAGCTCCAGAACCCATGCTGGTTTTATATGTGGCACATTTGGACGCTCAACACCTTGATGGTCAAAAAATTTATACACCATTGCCGCCAACTTGATAAACGCCTGTTCAAACGTATTTGCCCAAACATCTAAACGATAATCGTGATAATGCTCTTGGTATAATTTACCACCATCTTCTACTTTATTAAGATGTGAGCCAGTCTCTAAATAAATCACTAATTGCCCATCATCTTCATCATTATATGCACCATGATAAACATTTTGGCAATGCCCCCATGTATTCCAGTGCCATGATGGTACATCGCCAATAACCGTCCAAAAAGCTGGGTGTGTATCAATAAAATGATATGCAGTTAAAAAGTCTGTTGGATTTGCGAGATATGCTTGCTCATTTTCAAAGGCAGTCTGTAAAGCAGATTGTAAATGCTCAAATTTATTTTTATCTGTGTAGGAAAACAAACTACTAGAAAAATGCTCAGAGGTTTTAAAAAATAGGCAACCACTCTCTTTATCCTCACCAAAATATTGATAAACCTCTGGTAGAATCTGTAAATCTGTAGGTTTGACATGATGGATCTGGTGTTGTACGTCTTTTAAGCTTTCGTGAATTGCTTCCATACGATCAGGGTAAGTGATGACAAGTTTCGTATCTCGCAGTGATAAAACTGCTGGTTCAGTTATTTGGGGTAACTGTTGTAATAACCAGTCTGGTAATTGTTTTAATTCAGTTAGCTGCATTTTTAGTTATCCTATTTTTTAATAATTTCAACTTGTTACATATGTTACACAACATAATTTGTGAAAGTTCAGTGTAAGTTAGTCCATAGGAGTATATTGGTAAGCGTCCGCTGAGCCCCACTTTTTCTAACTCATTAATACCGCGATAGTGTCCACTAAATTTTAAGTGGACACCTATTTATGGATTTAAAGACAGTTATAGACAGCACACCAACGCTAAAAAAGCCTCATCGAACCTTCACGGCTGAATTTAAACATCAACTTATTCAGCAATGCCAGCAGCCAGATACATCAGTGGCCAAGGTCGCAATGCAACATCAGATCAATGCCAATCTGTTGCATAAATGGATTCGTCAATCCAGATCAATACCCCCTGCATTAACAACCCCATCTAGTCCACAGACTGACTTTCTTCCGGTCATGCTTCACCCGACTCCAGCCAAACAAGACGCACCTCCGCTATCTGTGCCGGAGAAGAATACTGTCGCTCATATCAGAATTCCACTGCATCAGAAACAATGTTCTGCAAGAGATCAGGTGATCGAAATCGAATGGCCAGTGGAATCGGCCAAGGAGTTGCTGCTTTTACTTCAGGGCTTGATCAAATGATCCGTATCGATGAAATCTGGCTCTCTACCCAGCCGATGGACATGCGTGCGGGTATGGATACGGCTATGGCGCAGATCATGAAAGCCTTTGGCTCGATCAAACCGCATTGCGCCTACCTGTTCTGTAATAAACGTGGCCATCGTATGAAAGTACTGGTGCATGATGGACTGGGCATCTGGCTGTGTGCCCGGCGGCTGGAACAGGGCAAATTTCACTGGGCTAAAGTTCACCAGGGTGAAAGCGTAGCTCTCAGCCCGGAACAGTTACAGGCACTGATCCAGGGTTTGCCCTGGCAGCGCATTGGACGACAGCAGGTGGTCACAATGCTCTAAACCAGGCTCGACCATTCTGCCATCCTCCAAACGTTCTATTTCATTCTTCTCATGACCTCAGGCATACTGCGGTCATGAATACGCTGCCAGATTTAAGCCAACTGACCCATGAACAACTGCTGGAATTCACCCGGCAGTTGGCGATGCAGCATCAACAACTCGCAGAAGATAAACAACAATTAGATGCTCAAGTCCAACATCTGGAAGTATCAAATCAACAATTAGATGCCAAAGTTCAACATCTTGAAGTCACCAATCAGCAATTAGATTCTAAAGTTCAGCATCTTTCTATTCTCAATCAAAAATACGAGCATGAACTGGCGCTGTTTAAACAGCACAAATTCGGTAGTAAAAACGAACATCTCACCGCAAAACAAATCCATCTATGGGACGAAGCGGTCGAAGAAGATATCGCAGCCGTTGATCTGGAATTAGAACGATTAAATGCAGATAAAACCGATGCAGCGACACAGAAAGCCACAGTCAATAAACCTAAACGTCGACTGCTGCCAGATCATCTACACACCATCCGTATTGAACATGAACCTGCATCAACCCAATGCAGTTGTGGCTGCCAGTTACGTCGTATCGGCGAAGATATCAGTGAAAAACTGCATTTCAGACCGGCACAGTTCTACAAGGAACAGCATGTGCGTGGCAAATGGGTCTGTGATCAGTGCGACACTCTGACTCAGCAAGCGATGCCCGCCTATGTGATTGATAAAGGCATTGCTTCACCTGAATTGCTCAGCCATGTGCTGGTATCGAAGTATGCCGATCATTTGCCGCTGTACCGTCAGCGCCTGATCTATCAGCGGGCTGGCATTGATCTGTCCAGATCCACTTTATCTGACTGGATTGGTCGCTGCGGTGTGGAACTGGAACCTCTGGCTAATGCCTTAAAACAGGTGGTATTGCAACAGCGGGTGATCCATGCCGATGAAACGCCGGTCACCATCATGCGGATGGGTGAGAATGAGAAAAAACCGAAGAAAGGTTATGTCTGGGCCTATGCCACCACACAGTACAATCCAGTTCAAGCGGTGATCTATGACTTTCAGGATAGCCGTTCAGGTCAGCATGCTGAAGAGTTCCTGAATGGCTGGCAGGGCCATCTGGTCTGTGATGATTACAGTGGTTATAAAGCACGCTTTAAATCAGGCGATGTCATTGAGGTGGGCTGCATGGCACATGCACGTCGTAAATTTCATGAACTGCATGTGACCGGGAAAAGTCAGATCGCTGAACAGGCATTAGTGCTGATTCAGAAACTGTATGCCATAGAAGCAGAACTCAGGAAAAAGACCGATGGTACAGCAGAACATCGCCGCGAATATCGGCAAAAGCATAGTCAACCGGTGATGCAACAACTGTATGAATGGCTCAACCAACATTATCTGACGGTGCCATCGAGTTCTCCAACTGCCAAGGCGATCAATTACAGCCTAAAACGTTGGCAGGCACTCTGCCGCTATCTGGATGATGGTAATTTGCCTATAGATAATAACTGGATTGAAAATCAGATGCGTCCCTGGGCGTTGGGACGTAAGAACTGGCTGTTTGCTGGCTCGCTGCGCAGCGGCCAACGAGCTGCCAATATCATGACTTTAATCCAGTCAGCAAAGCTGAATGGACTGGATCCGTATGCCTATTTAAGTGATGTGCTGAAAAGGCTGCCGACGCATAAAGTGACCCAAATAGAAGAATTACTGCCACACCGCTGGAAATCCGACCAAAATTAAAAAATAGGCATGGGATTCAGCGGACGCTTACGTATATTGTCACACAATGGCTTCAACAAAATTAAGAACAGAAATCAAGCCACTCATTGTTTCAATTTGATGAATTGGGATACCGCTAGTGACTCTATTTTCGGACGTTAAAAAAATCTTCATCGCAGCCTGATCACCACCTGTCAAAGCATGTAAAGCCTGGTATAGACGAATCAGCAACAGTGCTAATTTCCCCTGTTTAGAATTTGGATCTAATTCAGGTTGGTTGTGCAATTGAGTGATTGCCTCAACATCCATATCTAGCACTATTGCGAGCTGAGACTGACTAAGGGAGAGCAGTTTAGCAGCCCTAAGTACTGATTTTCCAAACACAACTTCTGGTACAGCCTGCTGTTCCAATAACGTCATAGCATCATCTCAAGCTCTAATTTTACTGATCAAGCCTTAAATCTAACAATATCATGCAAATTGCTAGATAAAACGATCACCTATTCCTGTTCGTACCATACCAGTTATTCTTACTTGTTAGACCAACATAAATAGTCACATAAGCTAATTTTGCCGACACCTGATGATTCATATTTACACCACGCTCTGCTGCTTCCAAGGCTAGTTTTTGATGAACAATGATGGAACACGAATAACAAATCGACCACTATATTAACCAAGGGGATCAGTTTTTAAATGCCGTTAGGGGGGCATTTTTACACTGCCGATAACACAGCTATCTTCCTAATTTTTTAAAATAGGTTTCACATTTTGAAACGGGGCCAAAATTATATTTTAAAGCGGTATTGGCTCTAGCTGTTGCATATTCAATACTTTGAATTTCACGCTGCTGAGCGAAAACTTGAGTCGCAGGATGTAACTGTTCTGAGCAACTGGCATCATTGCTAAAATATTTTAATGTCTTGGTTTTGGAAAAATATATTGCAGCAAACAATCGCCCATCTTTAAATACAATCGCTGATGAAGCATCTAAACTGCTTCCAGACCTACCTTCATAATACAGAGCCTCATCTGTTTTCAATAAATATGGCGCTGAGTAATTGTCGAAATTAGATTGAAATTTTAGATAATCATGATTTAACAATGTTTGAAGTTGTGTTTGGATTTTTGGATTCAAAACAATTTGAGGAATTGATGAAATATCTGAATATTGAATTAAGTCTAGTTCTTGAGCATGAGTAAAAACGGAGATTGAAAAAAGTAGAAATAGATAATATTGATGCCTCATATCAAATTTATTATTTTTATGTCCATATTGACTTACTTATGGATTGTTCATTTTATATGGACACTTATGGAGTATCAATAAGGGTAAAGCCTTTTTGAGCATTCATAACATTCTCCACAAATGTTTGTTAATTTATTTATAAGCTTTGTAAGCTAATTTATAGCTTGCACAAAGTATGCCAATACATGTTACTCAATTATTTCCTATAAAATCAATAGATTGTTTGATGGATTAGAAATCTAATAAAATTACTAAAGTAAATTTATGTAATTAAGTGACAAAAAGTGTCAGTTTTTTCTGAATTTAACCAAACTAAAGCCTCTGCAATATCTTCACTAACTAAGAACAAATTACAAAAAATCTGCTTTTTGTTTATCATGTGCAGAACTTCTACCGCCTGATATTTCCATGAAATTCACGCTTGCCCTGATTGCGGCAATTCTTATCTCCCTTGCATGGCTTATGCCCGTGCATTACCGTCCATGGGTTACCTATACCGGTGAACTCTATGCCTTCTTCGCTTTATTCACGCTTGCTACCATCTGTCTAAAAGAAAAACTAAAAATTCCAGTAATGAGTTTGCCATTGCTGTTATTGGCTTGTATTCCTCTTGCTCAATTTTTTCTGGGGCAAGTATTTTTCTTTAGTACCGCCATGATGGCAGCGATTTATGTGTTTAGTTTCTGGCTAGCGAGTGTCTTGGGCTATAACTTATGTATAGGAAACAATAACCGAGAAGAAACTTTTACTCATTTAAGCTATGTATTCTTGGTATCAGGCACCATTACAGGTTTAATTGCCTTGTGTCAGTGGACGAATCTGGATTCAGTCTTGCCGGGCATGGTCAATATCAGTGGTAATCAGCGTCCTTATGCCAATTTCGCTCAACCCAATAATATGGCGACTTTTTTAGTCATGGCATTAATGAGCTGCCTTTATCTGTATGAAAAGAAAAAAATCCAGACCAAATGGCTATTTGCCTGCGCTGCTGTAATTATCATGGGAGTGGCGTTAAGCCAGTCACGTACAGCCTGGGTGGCCGCGATCGCAATTATGTTGTATTTAGCATTTTACCAATATAAAGGCATTATTCGCCTGAAATGGGTTTACAGTACCGCTTGGTTCATTTTCTTTGTTGCCTGTATTGTGGCTTTTCCATTGCTAAGTCAACTGGCAACACAGGTTATGGATGCCCAGGTGGTACAAAGCCGTGATGTAGTTGCTCGTGCAACAGGCGATATGTCTCGTTTAGCGATCTGGCAGCAAATGCTAGCAGCAATTCAGGCACACCCATGGTTCGGATATGGCTGGTATCAGACCAGTGTCGCCTTTGTCTCGATCAGTGATACAGTGCAGGGTCCAGTCTGGATTCGCAGTGCACATAACTTTATTATTGATTTCTTACTATGGAATGGACTGCTTACTGGTCTGCCTTTCTTGGCTTACTTCGGTTATTTAGGTTATCAGCTACAAAGATGGGTGAAAACTCCTGAGTCGGTCATTGGTATATTGATGATTGGAGCTTTTCTTACCCATGCCATGTTTGAGTTTCCTCAGCATTACGCCTATTTCCTTTTACCGGTTGGGTTTATTATTGGTACGGTTCTAGCACAAAATCCAAATATCAAAACCGTGACCTTGCCTTCTATAGCGATGAAACTCATTTTTGGATTTGGGCTGCTGTTATTGATTGCGATCTATCGGGATTATGATGTCGCTGTGCCAAAACTCGGACAAAGTATTCGTTATGAAAAGCAGCCGGAAAAAATCACTAATGAAAAACCGATTTATCTGCTGACTGAGTTTAATCATCGGATTGCCTGGATTCGTCTGAATCCTTATAGCAAAGTCTCTGCTGATCAGATTCTGGAAGGTGAACAGATGGTGTTAACTTACCCGACCAAATATAACCTGATCAAATATGCCAAACTTTTAGCTTTTAATGGCTATGAGGTGGAAGCCAAGCACCAGCTGCAGCGTTTAAAAACCATTCAGAAAACTGAAATAAGTTATGAAGAATTAACGCAGGATGTACCTCGCTAAATACAAAAAAGCCAGCAGATGCTGGCTTTTTCTTGGCTTAACTTTAAGTTTAGAGCTGACTTTGAATATAGTTTTCGATATCAATACTTTCGATCAGATCAATCTGCGTTGTCGTCCAGTCCAGATATTCCTCTTCTTTTTCCAGAATTTCTCGCACTAAATCACGAGTCACATAATCCATCTGTGTTTCTGCTAAAGCCACAGTCTGCTGAATGACTTCAATATTCTCTTTTACTTTGCGTACATCACAGTGCAGTACTTCTTGTGTATGCTGGCCAATATATAATTTGCCAAGATGTTGTAGGTTTGGTAAGCCTTCCAGAAATAAAATACGTTCAATGATTTTATCGGCGTGCTTCATCTGGCGGATGGATTCTTTATATTCTGCTGAACCCAGTTTTTCAATGCCCCAGTCATTAAACATGCGTGAATGCAGGAAATACTGGTTAATCGCTGTAAGGTGGTGATACAACACCTGGTTCAGCTGATTAATTACATCACGATTACCTTTCATCGTATCACTCCATATAGCCTGTTGACCCATTTATTACTATGGGTTTTTGATTAACTTATCTTAAATCAATCGAGCAAACAATGGCGAGTAATTTATTGAACTGCAAATGAAAATCGCAATCAAAAAGCTTCAGATGAAATATAAAGCAATAAAAACCCGCCAGAGTCAGAGGCGGGGGAGGAGTAATAATACGAGACCATTAATTTTATAATTATCGTTATCCGCTTTAGGCAGCAACCGCTAGCCGTGCAGCAATCTGGGAAATTTCATCACTAATGATCATACGGGCTTCTGGAGCACAACGGCCACAACACGTCCCTAGATCAAGCATTTCGCGTACATCACGGTAACTTTCGGCGCCATTTGCAATAGCATCTTTAATGTCTTGATCTGTAATGCCACGGCATAGACAAACGTACATAGGATACAACCACAGTGAATAAATAAGATAAGAGATATTATTGATAATTGTTATCGTTTGTCAATAAAAATCATTTGAAATAGCTTTTATTGTGATTGGTGATTTAGATAAAAAAATATCACTCAAGCAAAAATCCGATTATTGCTCGGGTTTTTGCTTGAGTGATTCATGATTGCAAACGAAATATAGAAGCTTAGGTGTTACATAAATTTTAAAAATTATTGCTGAATGATGACTACGCCATCCATCTCGACCAGAGCATCTTTCGGTAGGCTGGCAACACCGAGTGCTGCACGTGCTGGATAAGGCTGGGCAAAATATTCACCCATAATCTGATTCACCAGCTGGAAGTGCGATAAATCAGTCAGATAAATATTCAGTTTGGCGATGTCTGCCAGAGAGCCACCGGCCGCTTCGCAGACGGCTTTTAAATTATCGAATACACGGCGAATCTGTGCTTCAATGCCTTCAACCAGTTCCATGCTGTATGGATCTAAACCTATTTGACCAGATAGATACAGGGTATCGCCCACAAGAATGGCTTGCGAATAGGTGCCAATGGCAGCAGGGGCATTTTCAGTATGGATTACTTGGCGGAACATTAATTTCTCCTTTTATCAAATGGAGCGTAAAACTCTGTCCTTCAGGGCAGAGATATAAGCGATACGACATAAAATGTCGTTGAATTTTTTAAAATCAACACCTTTAATTTAACATGATCTAAAATAAGCTCATGAAAACACTTAAATTACGCATAAAAGACAAACATTGCAAGGTGCTAGACCAATTAGCATCTGAGGTGAACTTTGTTTGGAATTATGTGAATGATTTGAGTTTCAAACACCTGAAAAGAACAGGTGACTTTTTCTCAGCATTTGATATGACTCAGTACACAAAAGGAACTTCAAAATTGTGTGGTTTGCATAGTCAAACAGTGCAAGGGATAACAGAAGAATATGTTGATAAAAGAAGACAACACAAGAAAGCAAAGCTGAAATGGCGTGTGAGTAACAAGAAGTCAGCAAGACGTTCGCTTGGTTGGATACCATTTAAAAAAGTAGCGATTAAATATGCTGATGGATATGTGCAATACGGCAAGCAGAAATTTAAGCTATGGGATAGCTACGGCATAAGTAAATACAGCGTGAGAACAGGCTCATTCGTTGAGGATAGTCGTGGGCGCTGGTATGTGTGTCTTGTTGTGGACTCACCTAAACAAGACAAACCAACGGCAACTAAAGCGATTGGTATTGATCTTGGTCTAAAAGACGTTGCCACCTGCTCAGATGGTACTGTAATTTCAAATCCTAAGTTTTACCGTAATTACGAGCAGAAATTAGGGATTGCTCAAAGAGCAAGAAATAAAAAACGTGTACGTGCATTACACGCTAAAATTGCCAATTGTCGTAAAGACCATTTGCATAAAGCAAGCACTCTGCTTGTGAAAGAAAATGCACTGATTGTTGTAGGTGACTTAAGTGCGAGCAAACTTGTAAAAACCAAGATGGCGAAATCTGTTTTGGACACAGGATTTTCAGCACTGAAAACAATGCTCAAGTATAAATGCGAGAACGCAGGGGTATTGTTTGAGGAAGTCAGTGAGAAATTCACAACCCAAATCTGTTCGTGCTGCGGTGAAATCACCTCTAGCAGTCCCAAAGGCAGAACAGATTTGCGAATAAGAGTATGGGAATGTGAGTGTGGAAGTATAAATCATCGTGATTTAAATTCCGCTAAGAACATACTTGCGCTTGGGCATGAGCGTCTAGCAGTAGGAATCCGCTTGCTTTAGCTGGAGGATGTCAACATCAACATACATCATATTAGATCAATTCAACTGACAAAAGCATTATCGTTTTAAATGATTAACTGGCTTTAGAGGTTTCAGCAATATTGAGCGACTGTTCTAAGCGGGTAATACGTGGAAAACCAAAATGCATGCGTAAATCACGAATAATCTTGGCAATCTGTTTACGGTTATGCACCACAATATTTACATAAGTTTTGCCATCATAATTACGTACCATCTCTACACCAGTATGACCTTTACGACATTGATAAATCAGATCGGAAATCTGTTCATCGTCCATGGCTTGATCAATACAGAGGTAGGCGGTAAAGCTGACATCATCCAGATCTTCAGTCGTCCATTGTAGAGGCATAATATTTTCAGGATGCATATGTTGTTCCTGTAATAAATTATGGCAACGGGCACGATGTACAATTAGGCCACGACGAGTCAGATGACCTTGAATTGGATCACCAAGTACCGGGTTGCAGCAATGTGCGTATTTAACATCTACACCTTCTGTACCCTGAATAAGGCGACCTGAACTATTTGCATTTTGATGCTGGTCATGTGCGAATAAATGATTGGCAACCAGTTGTGGTAATAAATCACCTACAGCAATCTGTTCAAATAGTTGCTCTTTAGTGGGAACATGACGCCATTCCAGTACATTTTTCCAATCAGCTTCGGTCAGATCACGAATAGAACATTGGAAAAGTTTTAAGGCGCGGTTGAGGGCCTGTTGACCCACAAGGCGCTGTTCATCAATATCCTGATCACGCAGGATATTCTGAATCGCACGACGGGCTTTTTGGGTATTAATAAAACTGAGCCAGTCCGGGTTTGGGGTAGCAAGAACATCGGTGATGACTTCAACCACCTGACCACTCAATAATGGCGTAGAAAGTGGCTTGGTTTCGCCATTAATTTTGGCGCCAATAGCATGGTTACCCAAGAACAGGCTGGCAGCATAGGCAAAATCAACAGCAGTCGCACCTTGCGGTAATTCATGCAGATGACCGTGAGGGGTATAAACCCAAATTTTTTCCTGATGTAGATAATCCAGTAATTCACTGAACGTAGTCTTGGCACATTCGCCATCAACGAGTACGTTCAGGTTTTGCATGGATGCCTGAATTGCAGAACGGCAGGCTTGAGGGGCATTTTCGCCCAGTACAACACCAAAGCGCGCAGCTTTGCGCATTAGTTCAGTTTGAATAGTCAGCGATAAAGTAGTCTTTTCACCTTTTAAGCGCATAGTTAAAGACTGGTTGCCGCCTGGAAGGGGGCGACGGATATTATCCTGATAATTTTGAACCGTAAAACTCTCAGTCAGAATATCTGCAAGACGGTCACAGTCGGCAATACTCTGTAAGATAATTTCAAATGCGTGGCTATGCGTAAGTTCCTGCAGATCAATATCATTTTTTACAAAATGGCGTAATAGTTCGATATTATTATTTTTCTTTTTAACTCGACCTTCAATCGCATATTGCTGTAGTAGTTCGTTAAGTTTCTGTTCCCATTTGGCCTGATATTCACAACGTTTAGGCTTGGTTTCTAAAAGGGCAGCCTGGACATCATTGTACATATCCAGATCCAGATTCTGATAACACAGATGTTCCAGATTATCTGCCATTTCATTCATGCCGACCAAGCGTGCCATTGGAACGAAAATTTCAAAGGTTTCGCGGGCAATACGGGCGCGTTTATCCGGGCGTAATGCTTCCAGCGTAGTCATGTTGTGATAGCGATCTGCCAGTTTCACAATAATGACACGTGGATCCTGTAAAGTCGCTTGCAGAATTTTACGGAAAGAGGCTGCTTTATTATATTCTTTATCACTGGAATGGCTGAGCTTGGTGACACCATCAACCAGCTCTGCAACCGTGCTGCCAAATTTTTCAGTAATGTCATCTTTATTGAAGTCGGTATCTTCAATGACATCATGCAGCAGCGCTGCCATTAAGGTTTCAGTATCCAGACGCATATGGGCAAGAATGCAGCTCACCGCGATAGGGTGCAGGATATAGGGTTCACCACTTTTACGGGTAATGCCATCATGGGCAATATCGGCATAATCACAGGCCGCAAGCACACGTTCGACATCGCTTTCACTTAAATACGCGTCGATAATAATTTTTAACTGTTGCTTAGCTTCACTGACCTGTGGGCCTGGCATAAAACACCTTTAAAACTGGATTTTTTAACGAATAAAACAGAGAAAGCTCGTATGAAATGTATAACATAAAGTAGGTCAGTTTTTTCATATCAACAAGTGAAAAATTTATACTGACTTTAGAGCTAACCCTTATGTTATAACCGTTCTGCGCAAAATATAAAAGTCACAGAACAAAAAAAGCCTAGTTTAAAACTAGGCTTTTTGGAATGGTTTATTCTTATTGGAAAGAAAAACCATCTAAATTTAGATTATTTGCAGAAAGAGCAAGGTCTAAACTCGAAGTTTGATAATCTTGATCACGTTGTTTCAAAATATCTTTTGATACATGACCTGCAGCGATTTCACGTAAAGCAACTACAGTCGGTTTGTCATTGTCCCATTCTACAGTTGGTTCAATGCCTTGACGTGCCAATTGACGCGCGCGTTTGCTTGCCACTAGTACAAGCTCAAAGCGGTTGTCTACATGGTCTAAACAATCTTCAACGGTTACGCGTGCCATAAGAATTCTCGTTTTGAATAGTAAATTTCAACAGACTGCACAGTATAAAATGCTTTGTCTGGAGACTCAAGTTTTAATCACTGTTCGCTTGGAGTAATTAGAGCCTGGATCAGTTTTTCATGACGGGTTGCTTGCTGGGAAAGGACCAGACGATTGGCAATAATCACAGATTCAAGATCATGTAATGCCTTATTAAAGTCATCATTGATAATGACATAATCAAAATTGACATACTGCTGCATATCTTCGACTGCACAGCTAAGACGGTGTTCAATCACTTCAACAGAGTCTGTACCACGGTTGGAAAGACGCTGACGCAAATCAAACTGGCTTGGCGGAAGAATGAAAATCTGTTTAGATTCAGGAAAAAGTCGACGAACTTGTTGTGCACCTTGCCAGTCAATTTCAAGTAATACATCATGACCTTTGGCAAGTTGTTCTTTTACAGTCGCTTGTGCTGTGCCGTAATAATTGCCAAAGACTTCGGCATATTCAATAAAACCACCTTCCTCGACCAGGTTTAAAAAGTCTTCTTTAGTCGAGAAATGATAATGTACGCCATCGAGTTCGCCAGGTCGTTGACCGCGTGTCGTATGAGAAACAGAAACATGAAGATTGTTGACGCGTTCAAGTAATGCTTTAACGAGGGATGTTTTGCCCGTTCCAGACGCTGCAGAAACGACAAACAAGAGACCCGACATGATATTTTTCCTGATATGATAAAATATCTTCTCTATTTTAGAGTAGACCGGCTTTAAACTAAATAGTTGTATGTCGATTGTTTTACATTTATTTCAATTGTAGCGCCATAAATTGAGTGAGTATTGAGGATTTCTATGGAAATTGTTTTAGCTAACCCGCGTGGTTTCTGTGCCGGTGTAGATCGTGCCATTGCGATCGTGAACCGTGCCCTAGAATGCTTTAATCCACCCATTTATGTGCGTCATGAAGTGGTCCATAACAAATTTGTCGTAGATGATTTACGTCAACGCGGTGCAATCTTTGTCGATGAGCTAGATGAGGTGCCAGATGACAATATCGTGATTTTTAGTGCACATGGTGTGTCTAAAGCTGTACAGCAGGAAGCTGAACGCCGTGGTTTAAAAGTCTTTGATGCGACCTGTCCATTGGTCACTAAAGTACATATTGAAGTGACTAAATATGCCCGGGAAGGGGTAGAAGCGATTTTAATTGGCCATGAAGGCCATCCGGAAGTTGAAGGCACCATGGGGCAATATGATAAAAATAATGGTGGTGACATTTATCTGGTCGAAGATGAAGAAGATGTTGCTGCTTTAACAGTTCGCAATCCTGAGAAAGTTGCTTTTGTAACTCAAACGACTTTATCGATTGATGATACAGCGAAAGTCATTGATGCGCTTCGTAAAAAATTTCCGAATATTCAAGGTCCACGCAAAGATGATATTTGCTATGCAACACAAAATCGCCAGGATGCTGTACGTGATTTAGCTGCACGTTGTGATGTAGTGTTGGTTGTAGGATCACCGAATTCATCAAATTCAAATCGCTTGCGCGAACTCGCGGAACGTATGGGGAAGGCGGCTTATCTGGTTGATAATGCAGATGAGCTCAAGCAGGAATGGTTTATCAATATTTCTAAAATTGGGGTAACTGCAGGTGCTTCTGCCCCGGAAATTTTAATTAAGCAGGTGATTCAGCGGTTACAGGATTGGGGTGCACAGGCATCAAAAGAACTGGATGGGCGAGAAGAAAATATTACATTTAGTTTACCAAAAGAGTTACGTATTCCTGTAACACAGGCTTAAATTGCTAACTATTTAACAATTTATTTTTTATTAAAAAATAAACAGATAGCTATAATATGACAGTTATCTGTTTTTTTATGCCTTTTATCTACTCTGTGTAGGTTTTGTAAAATTTATAGATATTATTTTTAATAGGGTAAAATTTTGGAGTTGGGGAAGAGTGTGCAAAAGAATAAAGGTTTTACGTTAATTGAGCTCATGGTGACGATTGCAGTACTAGGGATTATTGCAACGATCGCTGCGCCTTCTTTTGGGAATATGCTGACCCAACAAAATTTAAAAAAAAGCACTAATGAATTGATAGGTGTTTTACAACAGGCACGATCAAAAGCGGTCCTAGAGCGAAGAGATATTAAAGTTGAATTGCAATCTGCTGAGACCACAACCTTAGTTGCCAATACTGAAACTACCTTAAATTGGATGCCTTATGGTTCAACCATTTTGATATCAGGTAGCGATAACGAAATTACCTATGGGTTTAATGGTGGGGTGGTTGGTGCAACGACTGATACTACCTTTACTTTATGTGGTAATTCAGGTGGGACATCTCAAACCATTACAGTCTCGAAGATGGGAACAATTCAACAAGTGGTGAAGGGTACATGCTGATGAATCAAATAAATAACCAACAGGGTGTAGGTTTAATGGAAGTACTTGTTGCCTTGTTTATTTTAGCAGTTGGGGTAATGGGATTTATTGCACTTCAATATCGAGCTGTAGAAGCTACTATAGAAAGTGGGGCCCGAATTCAAGCCATTAATTTGGGACGTGATTTAGCTGAACGTATGCGTGTCAATCGTGGTGCAGAAAATGTTTATAAATACCAATTAAATACAGCTGGAAAACAACTAGAACGTTCCAAAAACTGTTTCACTTCAACCAATTGTACAAGTACTGACTTCGCGGATTTCGATGTATCTGAAATTTCAAAAAAAGCACGTTCAATAGGCATGATGATTAATTATTTACCCTGTCAAGGTAATAATGATGACCGTCATTGTATTTATGTGGCTTGGGGAGATACTGCACCTACGCATGGGGCTGATGGTGAAGGCAACTGTACATCGAGTACCGCTTATGATCCAGCCTCAACATGTTTGATTATGGAGGTCTACTAAAATGAATAGACAGGTAGGCTTTACTTTAATTGAATTAATGATTGCTTTAGCACTTGGTTTAGTGATTAGTGCTGCAGCGATGATGTTATTTTTAACAGCATCGAGAAGCCAAGCATTACAACAAGGTCAGGCAAGTTTACAAGATGATGCTAACTTTGGTTTAAATGCGATAGTGCAAGATATTCGCTTAGGAAATTTAAATACTGTTCAGTCCAGTATTAATGATTTGACAACCTATGGCGGAATTGTTTTTCGGTCAAGCGCTAATAAGGTAAATGTAAGTGGTATTGAGAGAGCAAGTTTACCAATCTCACTCACAGGGAATACAGTTGTTGTCAACTTACTTTCAAGAAGCCATGGTGATACTGCGGGAAGTGCGCCTCAATGGACAGGAGTTTCGAATGTCAACACCTATTCTAGTGATCAGCTGACGATTCAATACGTACCACAATATATTAAAGATGATGATGATTGGTATGGTGGTTATGATTGTGAAGGACAGGATTTAACTTTTCCTGTTGAAGATCCAGGTGATGGTAAGCCTTTTGGTCGCCAAGTTATTGTTCAACGCTATTTCTTACGAGTAGATGATAATAAAAATACCAATGAGCCTAATGCTCCATTGGCACTTGCTTGTGATGCTGGGCATTATTCCTTAGATGGTGATCCTACAGCGATTACTAGGTTTGGTGATGCGGGGCAGATTATTTTAAAACGTGCTGATTACTTCAGAGTACTTTATGGTATTCAAAATGGCACCAATTACCGTTATGTCGATGCCAAGACTTATTTGGCTTTGCCAAGTCCACGACCACGAATTTTATTGGTTCAGTTGGGTATTTTAGGGCGTTCTAATCAATCAGTTGGTAATGATAGTTCCTTTTCAGACACGCAATCTTTTCAAGTTTTAGACCAAACGGTAACAGTGAAAAAACCTGCAACCAACTCTCCAAAATATTCTCGTCAAGTCGTAACACAAACAGTTGCTTTAAGAAATACATTTGGGGAGAGAGGGCAATGATCAAGAATCAACGTGGTGCAACTTTAATTGTTGTCCTTCTTATTTTAGTGGCCATTATTGTGATAGGAACACTTGCTGTGAGACAGGGCTTAGTCTCATTGGGGATTGCAACCAATAGTCAAGCACAACAATTGTTATTGCAAAACTCTGATGCTGCATTTTTCAATGTGGAAAGAGAAGACAATATTATTCAGGCGCTGAGTAGTAGCGGGATGTTTGGTTACATTAGTGGTGCCGATGATCGGGAAAAGGAATTGGTGTTTTGTTATCGCGGTGCAGAACCTAGTTTTTTTGATATTAGCCGGGCAAGTATCATTTATTGGAAAGCGGGTACAACTGTACCTACAAATAGTGAATTCGGTACCGAGGGTTACTGTGATGCAAGTAAAAACAGTTTAATCAACTTTTTTACAAGTGGTCGAAAAGCAGTGATGACTCAGGTCGCAGTTAAATTCGCTAGTATTTCTCAAAATGATCCATTTTTTGGTGCACAGTTCGGGACAGATGATGAAGCCGTTAAATTTGAACGCAGTAAGTCTGTAAAAGTATTTGCTGTTTCTGTCATGCCGAACCTGACATCTGCATCGAGTACTGAAATTAATACGTGTTTGCAAAATCGTATGAGTGAAGTATCGATTCCTGAGGGAACGGATGTAAGTGAAACAGCAGCGAGTACAAAGACGGTTACTGAATGCTTAAGTGATTTAAATGTCCCATTTACTTCTTATGTGACTGAATATGTCATTGTGCAAGACTTTGTATAGATTTGGAGTAATGAAATGAAACAACAAATACATAATTTTCTAGGTTCATGTCGTTATAAAGTGCTTGCTGCAAGTGTTGCTGCATTGTCAACGGCACTGATCACGACAAGTGTGACACAAGCAAGTGATATTGAGATTTATCAAGATGCGAAGTCGGGCGATGTTACCTTGATGTTTATGCTTGATATTTCAGGAAGTATGACAAATAAGGACGGTACAACAACTTCACGCATGGATAAAGTTAAAGTGGCTATGCGTGATTTGTTAAATGGAAATACAAGTAAAGGTATAACAAGATTGGGTGATGATAAAATAATCGGTTTATCGACGTTAGGTGCAAGGTTGAATAATACCGATTATAATGCTGGCGCAGTTCTAGTAGATGCGAAAAGTTTAGGTTATAAATATACAGAAGGAAGCAATATAGGTAAGACACATAGAGAGGTCTTACTTGCTGCTATTAATAATTTAACTGCGACTACAAACACGCCAACAGCAAGATCATATGCTGAAACCATAGCCTATTTAATGGGTACTACGACAAAACCTTCAGGTATTTATCAAAACTATTTTGGGAGGAAATCCGTTTTTACAAATTATTATGCAATGTGTACTGATTGGAACAGTAGTAGAAACTGTATTAATTGGGAAGGATGGTATCAGGGGAATGTACCTAGTATATATACCAATACAAGTTCGGGTAAGATTGATGGTTACTCTGGTTCTTATTATTCAGGTAGTCATATTGCTTCAGGTTTTGATTTTTCAAGTGATAATGTTAAATCAGGAAGTAGTTACCTCTCTCCCTCATCCTTAACTCAAACAGATGAAATTAAAAAATGTAGTGGACAAGGAATTTATGTTCTCACTGATGGAGAGCCTAACCAAAATGCAGGAACTCCAATTACAGCTAGATTAGCTCTTAATAACTCTAATTTTACTTGTAATAATAGTAGCGATGGTTGGGATTGTACTAATAAGTTAAACGAAGCGCTGCTAGATCCTCAACAAAACCCAAAAGGTCTAAAATTTAAGACTGCCGTTGTTGGATTTGGTAATAGTTTTAATAATGTAACTTCATATGATTCTACAAAGACTCAACAACAAAACTTAGCAGCCTTAGGCGAGATTAATAGTGATGTGAAAAGAGCTGCTCGATGGGGAATTTTAGGTGAAGGTGGTTGGTATTCTGGGAATAGCTCGCAAGATGTTGTTGATAGTGTAAATGAGTTTATTAGCAACCTATCCAAAGATATTCCATCTGTGACGACAGGTTCTCCAACTGTACCGCGTGATGCATTGAATCCAGCAGAGTTGCAGGACGATGCTTACTACCAAACTTTCCAACCCACACCAAATACTAATTACCAGCTATGGGTAGGTAACTTAAAAAAATATAAAGTGGGTGTTGGCGGTGTATTGAAAGGTAGAGGTAATGCAGATGTATTTAATGATAATGGTAGCTTAGTAGAACCAACTTATAATGACAATGGTAATATTACCAATGCAACCTATGATTTCTGGTCTAAAGCGATTGATAGTTCGGTAGCTACTAGTGATGAAAATACAGTAGGGAGTCGTAAGTTTGCGGCTCGTGGTGGTGCTTGGTCTCAATTGCTATTGGGGGCTAAATCTGATAATCAAACACCTCAACGTAAGTTATTAACGAACCGTAAAGCTGTTGGCTCGGGAGCTTCAGTTGAATTTGGAGGAAGTAGTGATCTTCGCCAAGTTCAACTCTCAGATTTAACAGATTCTCCTTATAAAAATGATTCGAATCGTGGTCATCTGGTTTCATTATTAGGCTATAACATAGATGTTGATAGCCCGCCAACATCTATTTCAAATTTAATTGCACAGCCGACATTACGTCAGGTTGGTGCAGTTATGCACTCCTATCCTGTACTTGTCACAAACAAGGGGAAATTAAATTATAACTCAACTGCTAAATTGATGGAGTCTACCAACAGGGAAGATTATATTTTATTCGGAACAACACAAGGTTTGCTCCATGTGGTTGATGCAAATACGGGAGTGGAAAAATTTGCTTTTGTTCCTAATGAAATGGTGAATAATCAGAAAGATGCCTTCAGGTTATCAAGTGTAACTACCGGTGGTCTGCAAAAAATGTTTTATGGAATTGATGGCCCATGGACGCTTGATACACGTTATGTGGTAGATAATTCAGGTGCTTTAACAGTAGGTGCAGGTCGAACTTCTAAGCAAAAAGGTTGGCAAATCGCATATGGTGGTCTGCGCATGGGGGGGCGTAGCTATTATGCACTTGACCTCAGTGATATCGATACTCCAGCATTAAAGTTTCATATTGATCCCGAAACTCAAAAAGTCTATAGCGGATCATCAAGCAAAACATTCTCACAGTTACAATATATGGGACAAAGCTGGTCAAAACCTTCTATTGCATGGGTAAATTGGGGAGGTGTGCGTAAACGAGTTATGTTTGTCGGGGGGGGGTATGATGCAGGTGGTGTAGATGGAGATGCGCGTACTAATGGCGTTAAAGGAACTTATGCTGGCTACGAAGATCATAATTACAACCAAACTAATAAAATAGGTGCGGGTGTCTACATGTTCGATGCCGACAACGGTGATTTATTGTGGTGGGCGAGTGCCAATGCATCAAGTACTTCAGGGGGAGCAACAGACAATGGTGTCATTGCAACCGAATATGATGCATTAAAATATAGTGTGACAAGTCAAATCCGTACTGTTGACCGTGACGGTGATGATTTAATTGATCATATTTACTTTGGAGATTTAGGCGGCCAATTATTCCGAGTTGATTTTGATAATACTCAAACGACTAAGGAGGCTGTGCCTAAGACTCCGGTGCTTTTACTGAATTTAAATGATGCCGAGAAAAGCCCGCGTTTTTATGATACGCCAAGTTTCTCTTTATATAGTTCAAGTGGAGAAACATTCGCACTGATTTCAATAGGTAGTGGTAATCGTAGCCAACCATTGCAGGATTTTTCTGCTGGGGACAGTAGTTATGATTACGATGCGATTTACAATATTTATGATAAAGATGTAGCTCGTCGTGATCTGTTTAATAGAGCGGCAACTGCGCCACTTAAAACTGAAAATATTAAGAAAAAAGAATTAGGGGAAATTACGGATAGTAATCGGTTCTCAACCACTACTCCTGTTGCTCCTTATTCATCTAAAGGATGGTATTACCGATTCCAAAATTGTACTGCTGGTGTAAAGCAATATGATAAGGACGGTAAATTAATACCAACCAAATGTGATTCTTATAAAAAACAAAGTGAAAAAGTATTTGGTACGCCACTTGCAATGAACTACAAACTGTATGTTTCTACATTTGATGCAAGTAAACCCGGTATTTCGGGTGACTGTGGTGCTGGTGTGAAAGGCGAGAGTATGATTACCGCCTTCTGTTTGCCATATGGTCAATGTAAAGAGCAATTAATTGATGCGCGTGGTGTGATTGGTGTTGGGATCCATACGGTGACGGTAGGTGGCCAAGATGATGGAGGTGGTAGTGAATGTCAAGGTGATGATTGTCCACCTCCTGTGACATGTGGTGATGAAGCATGCCCACCTGAAGCCGAAGGTGATTCGAGTGCGAAGAACTATTGTATTGAAACGAGTGGCCGTATTGCACTGACTGTCACAGGCGGATTTGGTGGAGGAGAAGCAACAGAAATGTGTCTAATTCCTCAGCGTTGGTATGAAAAATTGGCGCGTAAAAGCTAATAGGTGATCTATGAATTTAAATATTTCACCGACCAAGGGCTTCACTTTAATTGAACTGATGGTGGTGGTGGTAATTGTTGCGATTTTCGCAGCAATTGCCATTCCATCCTATCAGTCAATGGTTCGACGTGGTCAGGCAGCACAGGCTCAAGATCAGTTACAGCAAATTGCCATGGCACTTGATAAGCATAAATCACGTAATTTTAGCTATGAAGGTTTTAGTATACCCACGGACTTAACCGTGCTTCCTAAAGGGGCAACTGGATCTGCAATCAGATATAATTTTAATTTGGTTGCGGGATCAACAGGGCAAACTTGGGTACTCACAGCTGAAAGTAAAGATACCCAAAATTATAGTTTTCTAATGTCAAGTACAGGTCTACGTTGCAAAAATCTTAGATGGGACAAAATTGATACCACGACCTTGACATGTGGTGCGGGGCATGAAGAATGGTAGATAAAATAAAAGGCTTTACGCTGATTGAACTGATGATTGTAGTTGCAATTATTGGTATTTTGGCTGCAGTAGCATATCCTTCATATCAAGAACATGTACGTAAAACAAAACGTACAGAAGCACAGTCTGAGCTTCTCGATATTGCACAGAGACTACAAAAATTTAAGATCGCAAATTTTGCTTATATCGTTTATGAGCCTGATGAAAATGATCCAACGAAAGAAAATCCAAAGCCTGTCACATTATCTGATATTAATCATACTGGGAACATTCCGAACCAAGGGGATCCACTTTATAATGTTAGTTTAGAAGATGTAGGTTTAACAAGCTGGACGCTGGTTGCTACTCCTGTAGTAGGCTCAATCGTTGCTAATTATGGCGTATTTTGTTTAAATCAGCGTGGTGAGAAATTTTGGTCAAAAACCACCAGTACTGCAGCTTTGTGTAAAGCGGGATTATCTGCTACCTCCAACTGGGACGGACGCTAACTAAATTCAAAATTGTGGATAACCAACTTTTGATCTTTCATTCAGGGCAAACTTCGCGTAAAATATTGCCCTCTATGAAAGGGGTTTGAAGTGTTCCGGTGGTCGGTACATGAATAATCCGTAAAAACTATAAGGTTCTATCATGGTTGTTATTCGTCTTGCACGCGGTGGTGCTAAAAAACGTCCGTTCTATCAAATCATTGTGACTGATAGCCGTAATGCACGTGACGGTCGTTTCATCGAACGTATCGGTTTCTTCAACCCTACAGCTCAAGGTAAAGCAGAAAAACTTCGTTTAGATGCTGACCGTTTTGCTCACTGGGTTTCTCAAGGTGCTCAACCTTCTGAACGTGTTGCTTCTCTAGCTGCTCAAGCTAAGAAAGCTGCAGCTGCTGCTTAATTTTAAGGTAGCAGGTAGCCCATGACACCAACACAGAATGTTCCCGAAGATCGTATTCAGATTGGACAGTTACGTTCAGCATATGGATTAAATGGGTGGCTCTGGGTCTATTCCAATACAGAACCTATGAGCAACATATTTGACTACCTTCCTTGGTACATTGAGACCAAAGCAGGATGGCAAATTGTCGATGTAAAACGTTGGAAACCACATGGCAAAGGCTTGGTTGTTTCGCTAAAAGGTGTGAGTGATCGTACCGCAGCAGACGGTCTGGTGGGTGCTAATGTCTGGATCTCTAAATCGCAACTGCCTCAACCAGGTGTGGACGAGTATTATTGGTCTGATTTGAAAGGTCTAACTGTATTAGGTCTGGATGAAGAAGAACAGGAAGTGAATCTCGGTCAAATCCATGAAATGTTTGAGACAGGTGCTAATGATGTGATGGTAGTTCGCGCTACTGCTGACAGCGTCGATGGCGAAGAGCGAATGATTCCATGGCATAAAGATGTGGTACAGCGAGTTGATCTCGAAGCTGGTCGTATCTACGTTAATTGGGGCGTAGATTATTAATCCTCAACAGGATTAACGCAGCAGGAAAATGAGGAGTCTGCGGTGTTCTTTGCAGTCATTACGCTTTTTCCTGAAATGTTTGAAGCGATTACAGCCTACGGTATTAGCGGGCGCGCAGCGAAGCGTGATTTGATACAAATTCATTGTATTAATCCACGAGAATTTGCTGAAGGGAACTACAAACGGGTGGATGAACGTCCATTTGGTGGTGGTCCCGGTATGGTGATGATGGCTGAGCCTCTGGCGAAAGCAATAAACCGTGCCAAAGAGCTTGCAGCGCAAGCGGGAGCAGTTCATGTTCCTGTGGTGTATATGTCACCACAAGGAAAAACCTTAAATGAACCTGCGGTACAAGACTTCGTTAAATATGACGGATTGATTGTACTGTGTGGACGTTATGAAGGTGTCGATGAACGTTTGATCCAGAAATATGTTGATCAGGAATGGTCGATTGGAGATTACGTGTTGTCGGGTGGCGAGCTCCCTGCGATGGTTTTATTGGACAGTATTATCCGGAGACTTCCGGGTGCAATGTCAGATGAACAATCACACGTGCAAGACTCATTTGTGGATGGTCTTCTAGATTGCCCACAATATACCAAGCCAGACCATTTTGAAGGGATGGATGTACCGGATATCTTGAAATCGGGACATCATGCCAATATTGAAAAATGGCGGTTTTTGCAGCGGTATCAGCGCACTTTGGAACGCCGACCTGAGTTGGTGGAAAAAGTTGAACTGACCAAGCAGCAAAAGAAATGGCTAAAAGATTTAAATAGTGGCAACAACTAAACCTGTTGTCCTAATCTGTATTTAAGCAATGTTGTTTAAATATTTAAAATAGGCTCTTTATGCATTGAAGCGGTCAAGCATAAAGGGAAAGTCAATCGGGTCTATGCGATTCAGCCTCTATACCCAGCGATGATCAGACCTCTTCTGACTCGCACATATTGGAGATACCCCATGAGCGGTAAGCATCCTTTAGTACAAGCTGTTGAAAATGCTCAGCTTAAACAAGACATCCCAGCTTTTGCACCAGGTGACACAGTAGTTGTCCAAGTAAAAGTAAAAGAAGGCGACCGTGAACGTCTACAAGCGTTCGAAGGCGTTGTCATTGCTAAGAAAAACCGTGGTCTGAACTCTGCGTTCACAGTACGTAAAATTTCTAGCGGTGTTGGCGTTGAGCGTGTATTCCAAACTCACTCTCCAATCGTTGCTAAAATCGAAGTGAAACGTCGTGGTGACGTTCGTCGTGCTAAACTTTACTACCTACGCGAATTGTCTGGTAAAGCTGCACGTATTCGTGAAAAATTGCCAGCTCGTAAACAAGGTTAATTTTAGCCTTGCTTTTAAGCAAAAAAATGCGCCTTTGGGCGCATTTTTTTATGTTTGCTTTTATCTGGATTTATTCGAAATGTTCCTGCAAAGGCAAGATCATGGCATCCAAAATATCCAAGAAAATTTTATGAATAAACATCAGGAATAATACAAAATATCCCCAAGACTGGAATCCTGCATTAAAAAGTTGAATGCAAATAAAACATTGTGTGATAGCCAGTAAAATACTGATCCATACATTTGCGATAATATGTCGATGACAAGAGGGACAATAATAAGGCTCATATTTTTTAAATTGAAAAGGATTAATCACTTTTCGTTTGCAACAGGGGCAGGTTCTTTTAAATCTGTTTTTGATTTCTATAGAAGGTATCTGCATTTATTTTATTTCACAGTTCTTTTTATATTTGATGAATATTTTATATGCAGTTTAATCATGATTAACAAGTAAATTTTAAGAAAAAATTTAGCGAAAAATAAGATGGAAAAAGCCTCTGGATGAATAGAGGCTTGTGTAGCTCTATAAACCTTGCAGTTTTAAGCGGTTGGCATGCTGGCGATAAACATCGACTGGGTCTGGAGCAAAGACATTTTTTAACCCGAGTAGCTGGTTCACTTCGTCCAGGTGGTTCCAGTTGTAGTTATCCCGAATGGTTTTACCGAATTTGGCACTACAGCGGGAGACCAGACCATCATTTTCCTTGCCGCCATCAATGAGCAGGGCTGTAACTTTGAGTGCTGAATCAGGATCGAGCGGGTTGGTAACTTGGCCTACACCTGTGAATGAATAGTTGTAGATACCTTTTTGTTGATATGCACCTTCACCACAGGTGGTAGTCGGCATACCAATGGGATATCTCTGATTAAAGTTCGCAGAGCCCAATGCCGTTAAACTGCTGCCACCCGCAAGTGAATCATGCGGATAAGAGTTTGGGTCCAGGCCTTGAGCCCAGGTAATGGCTTTAGAAACCAGATTTATTGTGCCGACCAGTGGCGCTTCAATAGCAGTCCCTTCAGCTTTTAGAATCAGGTCTGCAACCGGTGAACCTTTGTGCGGTGCACCTACTGTGGTTAATGAAGCCACCAGTTTAGGTTCTGAACCGGCCACATAACGAATTGTTGGGCCACCATGTGAGTGTCCGATCAGATTAACTTTATCTGCTCCGGTAATTGCGGCAATTTCCTTGACCTGCTCCAAAAGTTGTTCACCGCGAATTTCAGATGAGTTAAAAGGGGAGACTCGCGTTGCCCAAACATTCGCACCATTACGGGCCAGATCAGGTAAAATCTGATACCAATAGTCCAGTCCAAACTGGTCAGTGCCAACCCGAATGAAACCCGCCATGCCGTGTGAAAATACAATCGGATATTTGGTTTTGGCATATTGTGAACTGGCTTTCGCCGTCACCTGACTGGCCTGGGTAGAGGCATGAGCCGTAAAGCAGGCCGCTGCCATGAGCAGACCTGTCGTTAATACTCCATATTTCATCATTATTTCCTCATTCTTGTTGTTGTGTTAAGGCGATCCTCGCCATAATGTGGGGAATAGCCAGCTGAAAAGCTGACCCATTAAGCGTTTTGAGTGTTTTATCTCCCTATTTTTTTAAGTGAAAATAACGAAAAAGCCCTTATATCCGCAGATAGAAGGGCGATGAAAATTATAGATTCTGAAGTTTTAAACGATTGGCATGTTGACGGTACATCGCCACCGGATCCGGAGCAAACAGGCCTTTAAGACCAAACATCATATTGGCCAGATCGGTATGGTTCAGCTTGTACTGGTCATTAATCACCTTACCAATGAATGCACTACAACGGGCAACCATGCCATCGTTGTCTTTATTGCCGTAAGATAAAGGGCCAAGCTGCATCAGGATGGTATCGATATCCAGTGCATTGGTCGCTTGAGCCACACCGGTCCAAGAATAATAATAGATACCGTTACGGTCTTTTGATTTCAGGTTCTTATTACAGTTTTCTGTGGAGGCTAAGACACCATCCTGCACCATCTGTTTGGCCACGCTGGCATTAAAAGAGCTGGAGCCAGTTTGGGTCAGGGATTTCATGGATGCATCGAAATCAATTTCCAGTTCAGGTTTGAACTGTCCCAGTGCGATCAGTGGCCCAATAATATAATCACCGAGAACATTAAAAGCAGTGCGGGTAAGAGTATTGTTCTGAATATCATCGGCCACTTTAGAGCCATGATAGGTGCCTGCAACCCCCGTAATGGATGCAATCTGCTGCGGTCGAGTCGCTGCCACATAGAGTACAGTCGGGCCACCATGGGAGTGACCGATGAGATTGATTTTTTCCTTCCCTGTAATTGCCAGCACTTCATCGACCTGATGAATGAGCTGTTCACCACGGTGGGTCGTGGTATTGGCAGGCGACAATTGGGCGGCAAACACGGTAGAGCCATTACGAGCCATATCCGGCAGAATCTGATACCAGTAATCTAAGCCAATGGTATCAGTACCTATGCGTTGCCAGCCTAGCCAGCCATGCACCATCAGAATAGGATATTTGGTTTTGGCATAGTCTGATTTGGCTTTTTCAGTGACCTGAACTGCACTTGCTGCCGCCTGGGTTTGTGTTGAAAAGCCAAAACCGAGGCCTGCTGCCAAGGAAAGCGCCAGCATCTGTGTTGTTTTAATAAAAGTACGCATAACCGTTCCTTTGTTCATTTTATTGTTATAAAAAGCAATCATTGCTCGGGAGTATTGATGCACGATAAATATTGAAGTTGGATGTCTCGATCGTGCAGACCTAATCTTCAATCACGCGCAAAAATTATTATTTTGAAGCAGAAGCATTTTTTCATGCTGATGAGCCAATTCCATGTCATTTCGGGCCATGCCCGATGAGCATTTATGAGTCCATAAATTTGCAATTTATATACGTATGTATTTTATTGTTAACTCCTTGAAATATAAGATTGATGAATGTTTAGGTTGAAATAGTTAGAAACAAATAACAATGTTAAAAAAAGTAATCAGCCCAAGAAAATCAAGGCTTTCAGAGAGAAATGGCTCTGTTAAACTCTCAAAATAGAGGGTCAGCGTTACTGTTTTTATATAAGAGATGAGACAAAAAAAAGGGAATAAGAGAAGATATTCGACACCGTAGCAGTACTGTGTAGCTACGGCGTCAATGAGCAATTTTAGCTGAAAATTAATTGGCAAAGGGTAGGGTCCCACCCTGATCATGTACCTGTTCAAATGTACCTACACGAAGCCGTTCTTCAGGGCGCTGGAAATGTTTCTGACGCAACTGATCAACTGCCTGCTGTTTGGCATTTTCACTCAGGCCACTTTTTAGGATGTTATCGCGCTCGCCCAAGTAACGCGTCACACTGGATTTCCAATTCGCACGTTCATCATCAAGTTTTTCCAGACGTTGGGTTGCTTCAGGACCGACCAGATTCAGGCGCATCTGACGGATTTCTTCCGCAGAACCACCCCGGGCTTTAATATCAGCGGTGAGTTTACGCAGATCTTCCAGTTTATTCAGTTGCTCCAGATTTTCTTGCCAGTCCTGCGGTAACTGCGCAAACAGTTCTTTTAGCTTCTGGGCTTTTTCTGCTTCGCTCAGCTTTTTATCCGCCATGACTGCCATCCGGTCTAAGGTATATTCATGATAGGTATCTTCAGTGCCAAACAGTCCTTCAATTTCATAATCAGAGAAAAAGCGTTTACGCAGGTTCTGGGTGCTGGCATAGATACTGCGGTAGTAAGCTGGATCTTCTTGATCCAGACCTGCAGGTGGAGTCAGTTCTCCCAAACCTTGACGATACTGGATATAACGATCCCAAAGATCCAGAACTTGTGAGAGTGCAGGATCCTGATAATTTTGTTGAATATAGGCTTTAAAATCTCGCTGGATTTGTTCGAGGGTTTTTTCCCCATATTGGGTAATAAAATATTCAAAACAGTTACGGGTCTGTTCATTGACAATCAGGCGATTGCTGGCATCCATCTGCATCTGGCAATTAATTTCCGTATCCTGCTGGCTTGGACTCAGGAATATGTTATTTACGGGGCCATTGGCCAGTGCTGCTGCCTGCTGAGCACTGCTTTCATTGGTGGATTGCGGGCCTGAGACACGTGCCTGTGCTTCATCCCTGGGCGCAAGCCATAGAATCAGGGTAATCAAGCACAATACGATGAGCGCAATCACGATCCATAGTTTATATTTCTGCATATCCTATGCACCTTTATTTTAATTATCGGATTATTTTAAATTTTGCATTCGGCAGAATAGGAGATATTGCACCTTATATGCTGTAGAAAAGTTGTAAATAATTGGCTGGGGTTTTACCATTGCGCCAATTTATAAAATGTCTGACTTTTTGCCATGAAATCCTCATCTCCTAAAATTCAGCGTCGTCATATCAGCGGTGTATTTCTATTAAATAAGCCTCTAGGCATCAGCTCGAATGCTGCATTGCAAAAAGTACGCTGGTTATATCGTGCGCAAAAAGCTGGACATACTGGTGCACTAGATCCCTTGGCCTCCGGTCTTTTACCGATCTGTCTGGGTGAGGCGACCAAGTTTTCGCATTATCTGCTGGATTCAACCAAGCGTTACCAGACCACAGTTTTTCTAGGACATAGCACCACCACAGGTGATGTCGAAGGAGAGATTCTGCTGGAAAAACCAGTCCCTGAACTGAATGAAGAGTTGATTCAGGAGACAATTGCCAAGTTTGTCGGTGAGATCCAGCAAGTGCCACCGATGTATTCGGCTCTGAAAAAAGAAGGTCGTCCGCTGTATGAGTTGGCACGTAAGGGTATTGAAATCGAACGTGAAGCACGTCCAATTACCATTTATGCAATTGAGCTTTTATCTTTGACTGAAAATAGTATTACGCTGGATGTGACCTGTTCTAAAGGCACTTATATCCGGGTACTCGGCGAAGATATTGCCAAAGCACTCGGTACTTATGGTCATCTGACTTATCTGCACCGGATTCAAACCGGTCATTTTGACCTTATTCCAAGCTATACCATTGAATATCTGGAAAGCTTGACTGAGGCAGAACGTGAAGCACTATTACTGCCAGCTTATGCACCGGTACAGCATTTCCCGCAGATTCAGGCACCGGAAGGCCGTGCAGAATATTTTAGCCGGGGTATGGAAAGTAATATAGACCATTCGGCAGAGCCACAGGTGCTGGTTTTTGATGGCGAGAAATGCTTAGGCCTGGCTGAAATCACAGATAAAAAACGTCTGGTACCCAAACGTGTTCTTAATCTCTAGGCGCGTTGAATAACAATGGACATTGAGATTATCCTCAGTCTGGTGCTTTTTGCCTTTATGGCCGGAGCGATTGACGCTGCCGTCGGTGGGGGTGGTCTGATCCAGATCCCGGCGATTATGAGCAGTCTGCCGCAGCTGCAACCTGCCACAGTATTTGGCACTAACAAGCTAGCCTCTATTTTCGGTACAGGCTCGGCAGCCTTTTCCTATCTTAGACAGGTCAAGCTGCCATGGGTTTTACTTGGTGTAATTGCGCTGTGCAGCTTTATTAGCTCATTTATTGGAGCAGCCAGTGTCACCTTGATTCCGGTGGATATTCTCAAGCCTTTTGTGCTGATCATGCTGATCGTGATTGCGATTTATACCTTCATGAAAAAGCAATTCGGACGGGTACATGTCGAGCAAAAGCTGAATAAAAAGATGCTGATACTGGCAGCATTAGGTAGCCTGGCTATCGGTTTCTATGACGGAATTTTTGGCCCAGGCACGGGCAGTTTCTTTATCTTTTTCTTTATCCGTTATCTGAGCGTGGATTTCTTGCATGCCTCAGCTTTATCGAAAATTGCCAATTTCACTACTAATCTCGCGGCACTGAGTTTCTTTATTCCTACAGATCATGTGCTATTTCTGATGGGTGCCATGATGGCAGCTGCCAATATTTGCGGTTCGCTGTTGGGTGTTAAGCTGGCCTTTAAATATGGCAGTGGTTTTATCCGAACTCTGTTTCTGATCCTGGTCAGTTTGCTGATTTGCCGTATGGCTTATCAGATGTTTTTAGCCTAAAAATAGATGTAAACTATTCTCAATATTAAAGTTTTTTATACAAATTCGCCTTATAAATATTCCTGACCATTTGCCGGTTTCACTCTATGCTGAAGCAAAGGCATGACAAAAACAGGAGAAAAATTACATGACCACCATTTTTGAAGCATTAAGGGAAAGTCATGAAATCCAGCGTGATCTGGCAGAAAAATTACTGCAAACTTCGGGGGATTCGCCAGAACGTCGTGAGTTGTTCAAGCAGCTGAAGAATGAACTGTTTGCGCATGAAACCGCAGAAGACCGTTACTTTTATATTCCCTTGATGATGACAGATCCCGGCCTGAACATTACCCGTCACGCCTTGGCAGAACATCATGAGATGGATGAAATGATTGAGGAACTGACTGAAACTGAATTTAGTAGCCCAAGCTGGATTGCAATTGCCAAGAAACTGTCAGATAAGGTACATCATCATTTGAAAGAAGAAGAGCATGCTTTCTTCCAGCAGGCCGGAAAAATTCTGGGAGATGAACAAAAACAGGCTTTAGCGGATCAGTACAAAACTGAATATCAGAGTTATAAAGAAATGAAAAAAGACATGCTGGTTAAAAGCTAATATTTAAATTTATTTAAATTCAAATTTTCATGACAAAAAAAGATGGGCCAGAGTGCCATCTTTTTTTATTTATTCAGCTTTCTATTTTCCGGGTTTTATATTGCTGTCGTGCTTCCCGCATGGTCACGCCAACTGAAGCCAGCATAATACAAACCAGTGCGACGGTTTGAAGTAGCGTAATTTTTTCACCCAGCAAAATAAAACCTACCAGTGCCGCCAGAGCTGGAGACAGACTGGAAAGCGTACCATAACTGGTTTTATTCAAGTGCTGAAGCGCTTTTAAATCCAGCGCATAAGGAATGGCTGTTGCCAGCACTGCGATGGTAATGGCCTTGCCCCAATATTGAGTATCAATCAAAGCAGAGGCGTTGTTATATAGTCCGATTGGTAGCAAACACAAGGCTGAAATACTGATGGCAATCGTCAGTGCATGCATGCCGATATTTTGCTGCACCACGCGTTGCCCAAAATAGATATACAGCGCCCAGCAGAGGCCGGCACCTAAGGCACAGGCTGCACCAAACAGGTCAAAGTTACTGCTATTGGCTTCCCCCCATGGCACCATCAGCACAATACCTAAAATTGCCAGTAATACCCAGACATAGTCCTTACGGTTCTGAATCGAAATTAAGGCCAAGCCTAGCGGGCCAATAAATTCCAGTCCGACCGCAATTCCTTGCGGGAGTTTACCCAGCGACATGTAGAACAGGATATTCATCACGCCTAGAGAAGCACTATAGCAGAGCAGATCCCGCCATTTCAGGAATTGTAAACGTCGGATAACTTTCCAGGAACGGAACATGATACAGACAATAATGGCGGCAAAGCAGAGTCTTAAAATAGTGACAGTGATCGGGTCAAGCACCAGGAAAAGTTGCTTGGCGAAGGATGCACTGATCTGGTATGAAGTCATGGAGAGAACCATGTACAATACAGCAAGAAGTTGGACGTTTGGCATGGGAGAAACTACTTATACCAGAAGGGTATAATCGAGATACAGAAGAAAGCGGAAGTATATCAAACTGGTTAATTTTTGATGAGTAGGGCAGAAGAATATTTTGTGAATACGAAGCAGATTTTGGATCAGTGGATTTAAATTTTTGATTTTATCCCCCACCGAAAAAATTAAATTCAACGTTAATTGTTGATGAGATTGTGGTTACAAATTAATCAATTTTTAATTTGATCTTAATTTTATATTTATTAAAATGGCTTAGACCTCATGATTTGGGTCAACTTTAAAATAACAATGAAAAATAAAACGATCAAAAAATAATAAGGTAGATAATAATGAAATTAAGATTACTCTCTTGTGCTGTCTTGAGCCTTATGCTGACTGCATGTGGTGGCTCTGATTCTGATAATAACGAGCCAGTCGCAGGCCAACCAACCCCAACCAATCCTGGAACCCCGGATAATGGTGATGGAACATCAGATACGATTTCTGAATTCTATACCTATCAGTTCAACCTGCCGAATATTGATGCTTCAGATATGGAGTCGGAAAAGCTTCTATTGGCCAGTCATAAAAATAAAATCACTGACGGCATCTTGTATGCAGATGATAACCGGACTGTTGATACTGAATATGATCTTGATGAAGATATGACCTTCCCAATTTATGTCACAGAAAAAGGCGTATTCCCTGCAGATCGTGCCCGTACAGCATTAGGTTATAAACTGGAAAAAGTACTGGAAAATACTTCTGAACAATTTACCAGTCGTCCCGTCACTATTCCGGAAAATAACATCAGCAATCATCGACACCTGGAGTGGTACGACCTGTCAGGTAAAGCCTTAACTGAACGTACCAATATTGCTGTCGTGAAGATGTATGACGATACCGAGACCAGAGTTTTCTTTAATACTGATACCACGGATGCTGAACGTAAATATTACAATCAGTTTGCTACCAATTTTGTCGGTTTACAGAAGGCGCGTACTTTCCCGAACGGATCTAAATGTTTCCGTATTCTGGCGGAACATCCTGAGGAAGAATTTATTGAATTTGATCCGGATATCAAAACTGGCTATCGTACACTGGCTGAATGGCAGACAGGCGAGTCTGTTCAAGAGATGGCGAAAACCATTTTAGATGGCACGATGGCTAACCTGAAATTTAAAAAAGCCGAATATAAAGACGATGCGCAGCAATATTATAAATACTTTGGGGCGATCGAATATCAGGGTGAAATTTATTCCAGTACTTTCTCGGAACATGGAGAGCATATTGATCATGCCGATTATATTGCTCAAGCAAGAAAAGCTGCCTTGGACAATTTAAGGGAAGAGGGTGCAACTCCTCTAATGCTCAAATGGACAGATTACCTGTATGACCATCTTGCTTCGGCATGTGATGGCTATAATGTGACAGCAGCTACAACATTAAATACAGCTATTAAGGATGCAACGCCACGCTAAAATTAAATAGGTCATTTAAAAAAGGCGCTTGAGCGCCTTTTTTATTTAGTGCTTTCTTCTTTGTGTCATCACCGTACAGCCAATCGATGCACTGATAATAGTGGCCAGCGCCAGCCATTGTGTCCACAATAAAGTCTCGCCTAAGAATACAAAACCGGAGAGTGCTGCAACCGCAGGTTCTAGGCTCATCAAGGTGCCAAAACTCAAAGCAGTTAAATTACGCAGTGCAATCATTTCCAGGGTAAAGGGTAAGGCACTTGCAAGAGTAGCCAAAATAACAAAATACATGAGGCTAATGGGTTCAAATACATGAGCAGGCATTCCCGCAAACAGGGCAATCGGCATTAGCACCAGCATGCCCACGAACATGCCTAGACACACGGTATGATTCCCTGATACACCCGAAGGCTTTTGTCCGGCCACGATATATAGTGCCCAGCAGGAACCTGCACCTAAGGCAAACAGGATGCCCATCGGGTCAAGTGGTTGTGCAGCCTGATCAAAGGGAAACAACAGAACCAGCCCCAGAATGGCCAATCCTACCCAGATAAAATCAAATTTCTGCCGGGCATAAAACAGGGCAACACTTAAGGGGCCAATAAATTCAAAAGAGACTGCGATTCCAATCGGCAATCGATCAATTGCCAGATAAAACAGCATATTCATGCCAGCTAATGCCAAGCCATAGCTGATAATGGCTGGCCATTTGACCTGGCGGAAATTGATCTGCCAGACCTTAAAAATGAGCGCCAAAATCAATGCGCCGAGGAGCAGGCGCATGGCTGAAACGGTCAGAATGGGAAACTGACCGAACAGATATTTGGCAAAGGAACCACTGCTTTGCATACTGATCATGGCGATTAGCAAGATCAGCGGCGCTTGCACCACTGGTGCAATTTTAAAATTTGGCATGACTAAATTTGTTTCGATGACTCGAAGAGCGGGAGCACAGCAAACGCTGGATCAGGTTTAAACCTAAAAACCTTGAAGCAATAAAAAAAGCCACAGCCCGAAGACTGTGGCTTTTTTTAAATCTGAATTAGAACAATACGCGTACGCGAATTGTGCCTTCAACGTTGTGAAGTGTTTCCAGTGCTTCCTGAGATGCAGTCGCATCGACATCCATGACCAGGTAACCTACATCGCCTTTGGTCATTAAAGTCTGACCAGAGATGTTGATGCCGTGTTCAGCAAACAGGTTGTTGATCTTAGACAACACACCCGGAATGTTTTTGTGGATGTGAAGCAGACGGTGTTTGCCTTCAGTTAATGGAAGCGCGATTTCTGGGAAGTTCACCGCAGAAAGCGTCATACCTTTATCTGAATAAGCCACAAATTTCTCAGCAACTTCCAGACCGATGTTCGCCTGAGCTTCCATAGTAGAACCGCCCACGTGTGGAGTCAGGATCACATTTGGAATGTTACGTAATGGAGAAACGAATTCTTCACCATTTGCTTTAGGCTCTTTAGGGAATACATCAACCGCAGCACCCGCAAGATGGCCAGATTTCAATGCTTCAGCCAGGTCTTCGATCACCACACATGTACCACGTGCCGCATTGATGAAGATTGAGCCTTCTTTCATTTGCGCGAATTGTTCTTTGGTCATGAAGTTACGTGTAGACGGAACATCAGGAACGTGAATAGAAACAACATCAGCATTTGCAAGAAGTTCGCCCATTGTGCCGACCTGACGTGCATTACCCAGTGGTAATTTAGTCACTGTGTCGAAATAGATCACTTTCATACCCAGGCTTTCAGCAAGGACAGAAAGTTGTGAACCAATTGAACCGTAACCAACGATACCTAAAGTCTTACCACGAGTTTCGAACGAACCTACAGCAGATTTGTTCCAGCCGCCTGCATGTGTATCTGTAGATTTTTCAGGTACACGGCGAAGCAGAAGAATCGCTTCAGCAAGTACAAGTTCAGCAACCGAACGTGTATTTGAATACGGTGCGTTGAATACCGGAATACCGCGACGCATTGCTGCATCCAGGTTCACCTGGTTAGTACCGATACAGAAACAACCTACCGCGATCAGTTTGTTCGCAGCTTCAAACACTTCTTCAGTGAGCTGAGTACGGGAACGGATACCAATGAAGTGTGCATCTTTAATCGCTTCTTTCAGTGCTTCACCCTCAAGCGCTGTTTTGCGATAGTCGATATTGGTATATCCAGCTGCATTCAATGTGTCGATTGCGTTCTGGTGAACGCCTTCTAACAATAGAAAACGGATTTTATCTTTAGGTAGAGATAGATGTTGGCTCATTACGGCTCCGCTACAAAGGCCAAATTTAGTCGCCGTATAATAGCACAGGAATGGGGCGGTTATACATTTCCTTGATGACTACAATATCAGCTATTTTTGCAAGTGATAGTAGTGAAAATGATAGAACTGGTTGAATTAAACTATCATTTTCAAAGGTATATTATCAAAATTGTCATTTTTTAAGGGAAAGCCCCAAAAATAGCTTATAATATTGCGCCATGCTGTTTAAGCTGCCAGTTTTGGTGCTTTAATCATCATGTTTCGCCTGCTTTGTATACAGGTTTTAATGCCTGAAAAATATACAAATAAACTGGCGAGGTCTCTCTTGTTTAATTCATGCTAGGTCTGCAAACGATGAATGCTCCAGTCGCTTTAACCCCAGAGTTATTGACCCAATTGACTGCAATTGTGGGTGAAAACCGTATTAAAACTGATGCGGACAGCCTCCAGAATTGGGGTCGTGATCATACCAAACACTTTGATCCAAACCCATCGGTCATCGTTTTCCCATCTTCAACTGAACAGGTTCAGGCAATTGTGAAGCTTGCGAATCAGTTCAATGTTGCAGTAACACCATCAGGTGGTCGTACAGGTCTTTCTGCAGGCGCTGTCGCTGCGAATGGCGAGATTGTGGTGAGCATGGACAAGATGAACCAGATTCTGGAATTCTTTCCGGCAGACCGTATGGTGCGCGTACAGGCAGGTGTGGTGACTGAACAGCTGCAAAACTATGCTGAAGAGCAGGGCATGTACTATCCGGTTGATTTTGCCTCTTCTGGTTCAAGCCAGATCGGCGGGAACATCGGCACCAATGCCGGCGGGATTAAAGTGATCAAATACGGCATGACCCGTAACTGGGTGCTTGGCCTGACTGTGGTGACTGGTAAAGGTGATGTACTGCGTCTAAACAAAGGCATGATCAAGAACGCGACTGGTTATGCGTTACAACACCTGTTCATCGGTGGTGAAGGTACTTTAGGTTTAGTCACTGAAGCAGAAATCAAACTTGAGCGTCAGCCACACGACCTGCAAGTGCTGGTACTGGGCGTACCTGATTTTGATGCGATCATGCCAGTGTTACATGCCTTCCAGGCAAAAATCGACCTGACTGCATTCGAGTTCTTCGGTGAGCTGGCGATGCAAAAAGTACTGGCCAATGGTCACGTACAGCGTCCATTTGAAACTGAATGTCCATTCTATGTATTGCTTGAATTTGAAGCGCCGTTTGAGCCGATTATGGACAAGGCAATGGAAATCTTCGAGCACTGTATGGAGCAAGGTTGGGTGCTGGATGGCGTAATGAGCCAAAGTCTTGAGCAAGTACATAGCTTATGGCGTCTGCGTGAAGACATCTCTGAGTCAATCGCTCCATTCATTCCATATAAAAATGACATCTCTGTACTAATCACTCACGTACCGGCATTCATTAAAGAAATCGATGCGATCGTGAATGAAAACTACCCAGACTTCGAAATCTGCTGGTTTGGTCATATCGGTGACGGTAACCTGCACTTGAATATCCTGAAACCGGCTGACCTGACCAAAGATGAATTCTTTGCGAAATGCCAAGTCGTGAACAAGTACGTATTTGATACTGTGAAAAAATATGACGGTTCAATTTCTGCGGAACATGGCGTGGGTATGACCAAGAAACCTTATCTTGAATACACTCGTTCAGCTGAAGAAATCGAATACATGAAAGCCTTGAAAAAAGTGTTCGATCCAAATGGCATCATGAACCCAGGCAAACTATTCGATCTTTAATCAGAATAGATTTACAAAAGCGCATCGAAAGGTGCGCTTTTTTTATTGCTTTGTAACTGGACTTACAGAGTCTAAATAGCGTTAAGCTGAAAAGCCCGGCATGATAATTTCTGCATAATAAAGATAATCTGGGTTAAACAATATGTTACGGTTATTGGCGGTTACAATTTTAGGTCTGGGTGTGATGACATCAGGTTGTACAACCACCCAGAAAGTGATTGCAAAAGTGCAGTCTTCTTCAGATACACCTTTGGATCAGGTACTTAAAATGAGGCCTGATCTGCGTGAAGAACTGGCAACAGTCGAGATACGTCAGTTCTTTAATCGTGTTGAGTCACCGACGGTTGGACAGGTAAAAGTAACTGAAACAGGTTTGATGGATGACTCGGTGAGATCGATTCAGACCATTTATCATTTTAGAAAAGAAGAGAAGAACTGGAAAATGCACAATACTGAAAAGCTCTATCAGTGTGTACGCGGTTCAAATACCAAAACTTTCCAGAAGGCAGTCTGTCCATAATAATGTTTGATCTTTAAACAAAACTTCGTTAAAAGCGTATCTTCAGGATGCGCTTTTTTGCTTTTTGGGGTGATATGAAAAACGATATTAATATAGAAACTGTGCTTAGTAATATAAGTTATGAACTACAAAAATTATTTGATTCTGCCCCATACAATACTTTTGATTACTTAGATTTAGTACAGCTTCTTATTCTCTATAGATTTGAGGAGTTTTCTAAACGGCTAGAACAGCATACCGATTTATTAGAGTCTTTACTAACTAGATTAAAATACGCGAATCCTCATTTCAATTTAGATGAAGTCTTTGAAGCAGAAAGAACTGCAAGAAAAGTATTAGGGGTATTTGATAGCCAGTATAAATTCGCTGATACTGATGAATTAGATTTCCCTTTAAATATAGATAAAGATAATTTAGAAAGAAGCTATAGAAAAATAAACAGACAACTATTTGATATACATAAAGAACAATTAAGAATTTCTTTTAATAATGAAGATGTTTTGAAATTACAGAGTGAAGCTAATCAATTAGTTGAAGAGTTAAGAGTAAAGAAGTATTTATTAAATCAGGATATAGACGATAAAAATAATAGCTTAATTAAAAAATTATATGATGAAATTCATGAGGAAGAAGTTTCGATAGCAAACAAATATAGAAATTGGGCTTTAGGTATTTTTGCAATTATTGGAACAATATTGATATTGGGTTTTCTTAACATCTCTATCCAAAATTGGAATCATTTAAGAGATAGTACCTATATTCATATTCCACTTGGTTGGGAAAGTCTAATCAAAACATTGATGCTTTTTAGCTTAACTACACCTGCTTGGTACTTAGCTCGTGAATCTTCTAAACATCGTAAAGTGGCATATAAAGCCAGAATGTTGGGAACTGAACTCGCTTCTTTCCCACTTTATGCCCGTGAATTTAAAGATGAGGATCGTTTAGAACTTCGGAAACATTTAGCAGATCGTTTCTTTGGACAGGAACTTTATAACGATTCGAAAGCTGATTCAAATTCTGATAATTCGTTGGAACAAGTCAAATTACTGACAGAGGCAAATAAAGTTTTAGCTGAATCTTTTAAAATGAAGAAATCGGTTGAGAACAGTTAAAGTTCAAAATACTTTAAATCCGATCTCTGCTAAAATTATTCTTCTCTATTTTAGATAAAGTTCGGTCTGCTATTAATGGGCAGACTGGCAATAACAACTCCCATGCAAAACGCCCAAACCCACAAACTGACCCGTGCCACACTGATGTTTCCTCTGGCACTGGTGCTGTTTGAATTCTCCGTCTATATCTGTAATGACCTGATCCAGCCGGCCATGTTGGCCATTACCCGTGATTTTGGCGTAAGCAGTTCCTGGGCACCATCTTCTATGTCCTTTTTCCTGTTAGGTGGGGCATTTGTTGCCGCAATTTTAGGACCCTTATCAGACCGATTAGGCCGTAAAAAAGTCCTGCTCGGTGGCGTAGCTTTTTTTGTAATCTGCTGTCTGGCGATTTTACTCACACCGAATATTCAAAGCTTTCTGTTCCTGCGCTTTTTACAAGGTTTTGGCTTGTCCTTTATTGCTGCTGTGGGTTATGCCGCGATTCAGGAAAGTTTTGAAGAACGCGATGCCATTAAAGTCATGGCACTTATGGCCAATGTCTCCTTGCTGGCACCACTTTTAGGGCCAGTAGTCGGTGCCTTTATGATTGACCATGTCTCATGGCACTGGGGTTTTATCGGCATTGCCTGTCTGGCATTTCTGAGCTGGTTTGGACTAAAAGCGAAGATGCCGAATCCGAATATCAGTATTCCCAAACAGCCACTCAGCTATATTATCGATGACTTTAAACAGGTCCTGAAAAATAAGCGTTTTGTGATCATGACTATGGCATTACCGCTGGTGAGCTTGCCATTGATGCTATGGATTGCCTTATCTCCTGTGATTCTGGTTGAAGAATTGGGCTTGAGCAGCATGCAATATGGCCTGGCTCAGTTTCCGGTATTGGGTGGCCTGATTCTGGGCAATATCATTCTACTGAAAATTATCGACAAGATGCCGCTCGGTAAAACAGTAATGCTAGGTGTGCCATTGATGCTGTTCGGAACCATTTTGCTGTTAGTGGGAATGTTGATTCCAGACTATTTTCTGCATTGTCTGATTATCGGTACCACTTGCATCAGTCTGGGTGAAGGGATCAGCTTTTCGGTATTGTACCGGTTTGCGCTGATGTCATCTGAAGTGTCTAAAGGCACGGTTGCGGCAACGGTATCTATCTTGATGATGCTGAGTTTCTTTATCGTGATTGAAGTAGTCAGAATTGCTTATGAAGCTTTTGATCTTTGGGCTTATTGCGGTGCCTCGTTTATTTTGATTGCACTCTGGTTTAGCTTGCCACGTATCCAGCTGAAACAAATAATGCTGGACAGAAAAGGGCGAGGAGAGTTTTAAAAGAATTCCTCCCTTTTAAATGTTTAATCAAATGAAGCTATTTACTTTATGTGCCTCAAATACAAGTATTCAATGTTCTCTCTCCCTATGGGAGAGAGTTAGAGAGGGAAATATTAATAAAATAACCTCACCCTTGCGCAGCAGTGCTGTTCATCTCCTAAAGGGAGAGGGAACGTCCATTATGGATTTAATAATGATTAGAATTCAAAAGTTAAGCTTCAGCCGGCTGCTCCAACTTCTTTAATTTCATATCAAAGATAAATGGCCCAAATGGCAGAATTGAAGCGATCAAGCCCAAAATAAACATACTCAGAGACCATTTCTGTTTTTCACATACCGCAAATAACACTACAAGAAAAAGCACGAAAAGAACACCGTGACCCATGCCGATATATTTCACCAGAATCGGGTTATCCATCATGTACTTGACCGGCATTGCAATAAATAACAGCAGCAGAAATGAAATACCTTCAAGCAATCCAACCAGACGTAAAGTTTTAATATTCACGCGCACTCACTCTTCTATGTTCTATTCAATCAGGCTTGAGTGTACCCAATCTGCCGATTTAAGCAAAATGAAATTTATAGGATAAAATTAATTATTTTAAATACTTATATCCTAGTGCTCCGCTTGGTTATTTGATTTCAACTACCAGTAATTGCTGTCTTAGAGACAATAATTCAGGCAAGGTTTCCAGTAATAGACTGATCTGTTTAAGCACCAGCAGCAGGTGGGTAGAAATATGCTCCTGCTGACTCAGCTGCCGGATTTCTGCCAGTTGGTCCTGAATGTTCTGCTGCGGTACATTTTCAGGATTTGATAGGGCAGAGGTTAAAGTCTGCTGACAGGCAGAGAGCAGTTGCAGAATTTGTGGATCAGATACCTGTTCGCGATGGCTACCCAATGCGGAAATATAACTGAGCTGACTGTGACTATAAACTAGATAACGGAAGGCATTGCGAATCAGCACCGGATCTGGATTTGGTTCGGTACTCAGACTGGAAATCATATTGGAAAGGTCAATCTGGGCATTATGAGCCAAACGACGTGCTGTCCGGTAAGCAATGCTGTTATTTTTACCATGCTGATATTGCTCCAGAATAGCCAGTAAATAGTTCAGCGTCGCTTGGGAAGACTTTTTAATGTTGCTGGAAATATTCCGGAAATTCCAGTCCGGCCAGATACAACTGACCGCCAGCCAGGCAATCAGACAGCCAATTAGGGTATCGATAATTCTCGGCAGAATGACAGCATAGCCTGCGCCTTTCAGATTAAAAATCAGCAGTACCACCAAGGTTGCCATCAATGTGGCCATAGCATATTTCTTGGAGCGCAAATAGAAAAAGCCGACACCGAAAATAACTGTGAGCAGCAATTGGCCTTCAATACTTGGCACAAAATACAGGATCGGAATTCCCAGAACGACCCCAAGTAGAGTACCTAAAGTCCGCAGTTTTAAACGGCTTTTGGTAGCGAAATAACTGATCTGGCAGACAAATAAACTGGTCAGCAATATCCAGTAGCCATTTTTGGCAAAGGGCAATAGGGAAATTGCATAGCCAACCAGAAAGACCAAAGCGATCCGCACCGCATGACGAAACAGCGCCGATTGTGATCCCAGATGGGGTTTTAATTTCAGCCAAAAATCCGCGGGTCCACGCAGGTCATCATCAAACAGGCTGGAATCATCAAAATGTTTTGGATAATCCGGACGGTAAATGGCTTGTCCATCCTGCAAATGTTGCAGCTGTTCATGCACACTCAGCAGATTGCTCAGAATGAGCTGTAAGTTTTTCACTTCAATATTCTGGGGGTGCTGCGCAATCCAGTCCTGCATGGAAGCTTCTAATGCTTTGAGTGCCAGTTGATGCTGTTCAGGAAGCTGATAAGTTTCATTACGCAATACGCAAGTAGCCAACTGCTGGCAGGCAAGCGCCTGCAAGTGAATATTTTTCTGAATCCGAAAGATCAGATCGGTACGGCTAAAATGCTGATGAATCTGCTCATAATGCAGATAGTTGGCAGTCGCCTGTTCATGGATATCCTGGGTCAGAAAATAAAGATTCAGCCAGTAAATAGTTTTATGATTCGGACGTGAGGCTTTGAGTCGGGTCAGTAAAGAATCTTTGGTGCGGTTAAAGCTTTCAATGACTTGGGTATTTTTTAAGGAAAGCTCGTAGAGCAGCGGCTCGACATTATTCTGATTATCTGGATCAAATAATTTGGCTTTGGTCGATAGCAGCTCTGCCATCTGTTGCAGGTTGATGGACAGATTTTCCTGAACCTGTAAAGTGGGACGAATCAGGTAAAACAGAATCGAAGTCAGGCCATACCACACCACCCCAACTACAAAATACAGCGGCTGCTCATACCAGTGTCCATATTCTCCCAAGCCAAACATGGTGTAAATGGACAGCAATACAGTGCCAAAAGAAATGGTGGCATAACGCTGTCCCAAAGCCCCCATCAAGATAAATACGGCACTAGAAAGTGATAGCCAGAGTGCAAACCAGACTTTATAGGAGTGCAGAAATTCCAGCATGCTACTGACTGCAAAAAACAGCAGCATGACCAGCCCCAGATTGCGCAGCCTTAAACTTAAACGGTCATCAAAATCGGTCAGGGCAGTGGCAATTGCTCCTAAAGTGACCGGAACAATCAAGGTTTCATAGCCGAGAAGTTTTAGACCAAAAGTCGTTCCTGAAAGCACAATGAACATCTGCAAACAGTAAGTCATCAAGGCACTGGACTGAAAAGGCAACAGGGCTTTTTTAAGTATGTGCTGAAGAGGATGCAATATGGAATCTGAGCTATTCACAAGAATATGATCCGTGGTATTTGACTGCCGGTTTTGAATGCAATTTAAGCGCCAATTTCAGAAGAAATGTCTACTAAAAAACGGGCAATAAGCCCGTTTTTAAATGCTAATAATCTGTGATAAATCAGATCACACCACACGCAATACGTTCACCGCCGCCGCCTAATGGTTGCGGTTCATCTGAATAGTTATCACCGCCCGCATGAACCATGATGGCACGACCCTGAATATCTGCCAGTTTCAGGCGTGGCGCAAGCAGAGTTACACGTGCTGTACCATCAGTGTTTACTTTAAGGGCTGGTAAGTCACCCAGGTGACCCGTCACTGGCGTGCCATGATGAGGTGCCTGATTTGGGTTGTAGTGACTGCCGGCAGCAAGTGCAGCACCTGGTTTGCCATCTTTTTCACCCGGTGCACATGAACCATTTTCATGAATATGGAAGCCACGCTCACCCGCAGGAAGCTGTTTCAGGTTAGTACGAATCACCAGGCCCGCCGGGCTGTCACTCAATAATACGGTACCAATCGATTCACCGACGCCCTGTGCAGAGACTGCATTCAGGGTCACGGTTTTAACATTTTCAGTCGAAGTAGAGGTTGAAGCGCAACCGGTAAAAAGTGCGGCACTGACTGCGCACAAAGCTGTAAGTTTAAACAATGAAGACATAATTATCACACCTTGATCTTTATTCTGCTTTTCGGAATCTATTGAAACAGAGCAAGACCAAAAGCACTATGGAAAATCGGTACTTAAATGTTTTAATTTGTTTAAGCCAGTCAGTCTTGTGATTTCGGTGTCTTGTTGCGGCGCAGACGGAATTTTTTCTTCGGTTCAACCTCATGCGCCATAGTGGCTTTAGGCATCATCAAAAGTTCATTCAAGTTGCTTTCATGCAGCCATTCACGCCAGATGGCCAGTAGTACGGCCAGAATCACCGGTCCAATAAAGACACCGACCAGACCGAAACTGGCAATGCCACCTAAGACACCAAACATGATCAGCAGGAATGGAATTTGTGTTGCACCTGAAATGACCAGTGGACGAATCACATTATCTGCCGTACTCACAATACAGACACCCCAGATCATGACTCCTACGGCTTCAATGGTTTGACCTTGCGAGAACAGCCATAGCGAAACTGCACCATAAGCAACAGGAGGGCCAAAAGGAATTAAAGCAAAGATAAAGGTGATAATGGTCAGTACCATTGGGTTCGGTACGCCAGCCACAAAGTAGCTGATACCTGCCAGTAAAGACTGGGCAATCGCTGTTAAGCCTACCCCATAGACCACCGCACGTGTGGTATCTGAAATTGTCGCCAGATAATGGTGAATACGTGGACCGACTACCATCTCAAAGGCTTTACGCACCTGATTCAGAATGGTATGGCCATCACGGTAGAAGAAGAATAACGACAGCACAGCAAAACACAGCTTGAAGACGTTTTTACTGATTTCATTCAGTACGACTTTACCATAATTCAGATGACCCTGAATCCAGGCTGAAATGGTTTGTGCAATGCTATTTGGATCGGCATTAATCTCATTCAGGGTGCGGGTAATTTCCTTACCTACAAGTGGCAGGCCGCGAATAAAATCTGGAACGCTGAGATGACCTGAGAATACCTGTTTCTGCAATTCAAAATACAGGTTCCGGCCTTCGTGTTGCAGCATAAAAATGGCAAAGATAAAAGGCAAACCAAATACCAGAATCACACCCAGAATCATAATGGTCGCACTCAGTGTCGGCCGATTGCCACTCATTCTTAAGATCGACTGATACAGCGGCCAGGTCATGTACGCAATAATGGCTGCCCAAACTACAGGAATGATGAAATACTTGAGTATGTGAAAACTCAAAAAAATCAGAATGAAAAATAGTCCAAATAATAAGACTTTTTGTAGTGTAGGCGCGTACTGTTGCACTGAATTTAGAAGCTCATTTTTTTAGGTCGTGTCAGGCATATTAACTGAAAAAAAAGCGATCGAAAACGATAGTGCGGGAAGTAGTACGATTATTTTCCTTAGAATAAAAAGAAGAGGCTAAAAATAACAGAACTAGAACCATTGGCTTGGATCGTCAATAATGGCATTCAATAAAGGTTGCCATTGATCCTGTAATTCACGGTACATCTTCTGCTGTTTATCAAAAATAGACAGGCCTTGCATGGCCAGTCGGCTATAGGGTGCACGTTCAGAAATCCAGGTAATCGGTTGCTGATCAATTTTATTAAAGAATTGCTGAATGTCCTGATTACTGGCTGCATTAGGTTTGGTGCGGTTAGCGAGGAGCAGAATTTCAACCTTGCCTTTACGGATACGTTTAATATCCTGCAAATGTTTGAGAAAACGGCGCGTAGAATCAATATCAAAAAAAGAAGGCTGCAGCGGGATAATGATGGCATCCGCTTCACTAATTAGCTGTTCGGCATGATCTTCAGTCAGCGCTCCGGGTGCATCGATAATCAGATATTCCAGATTTTTAGGCGCATCCCCAATCGATTTGGCATTTCGCCAGTCCAGACTCTGAATCGGTGCGGCATCTTTTGGGCGATGTTTCAACCATTGCAAGGTCGATTTCTGGCTGTCCGCATCGGCCAGAGCAACTTTATAACCCTTTTGTGCCAGGGCAGCTGTCAGGCTAATCGCAGTAATGGTTTTACCACAGCCACCTTTCTGATTTGCAATTAAAATAGTTTTCATGACCCGGGATGATTTAATTCTGCTCCCGCCTAGCATATCATTCTTTGCAGGCTTACTGGATGGCAGACCTTTTCAACTTCAGTCGAAGGTAGGCAGCAAAATAAAGCAGATTAGGAAGATTGAATGTCCATTGGAATGGCTATGCTGATTGGTGCCTGTATTGGAGTGGTTTTAACTACCCTGATTCTGGGCCAGACGCGAAATGGTCGAATTAAAGCAGAATATGAACAATATATTGCCGAGCTGGAGCTGGAACATCAGCAAGCTTTAGTCGCTGCACAAAAACGCAGTGTGAATACCAGTCGCGCGGTACTCAAAGGCAAAATGGCCGAGCAGTTGGCACCGATCATGCCAGAGTTTCAATATCTACCTAGTGATGCCAAATTTTTAGGCGATCCGGTGGATTATGTAGTCTTTGATGGTTATACCGATTTTCGTGATGGTGAAGGACTGGCAGAAGATATTGAAGTGGTTTTGATTGATATTAAAAGTGGTGGTGCACGTCTGACCAAAGGCCAGATGGCAATTGCTCAAGCCATTCAGGAAGGGCGGGTACGTTTTGAGACCATCCGGATTGATTTTGAAGACTGAAGGACAGCAAGCTTCAACGCTACACTATGGATAAACTGATTATTGCCGCAGCACTGTTTGCGCTTGGACTATGGATCTGGTCGGAATACTTTCGGGCGATCCCGAATCTGGAGCAGGCCGGGGTACTCAAAAATTTTCAGGTAGAATCGATTGAGCCGCATCAGGCTGAATATCGCGTACTGGCTAAACAGTATTATGGGCCTGAGCGCCGTACCATTCATCCAGCCAGTCCGGTGGTGGGAAGTTTTAATGATCTGGCCTATGTCAGTAATATTGATCTGTTACTGGCAGTACCGGAAGTATCCAGTGCTGTATTTAAACCATTCAAGCTTGAGCAGGACAGGCGTTGTTTTAATATGACCGCTACAGACGCACAAGCCAATCCTGCGAACATTCAACCTCATTTGCTGAACCTGAGTGTGATTGCCGCCAGCGAAGCTGTTGCCAATAAGGTTCGCCGTTTAAAAGCAGATCAGCGGATCTGGCTGCAAGGTGACTGGGTACAGGTCAAATTAGCGACCAGCCAGCAAGAATTTCAGGTTGGAAAAAGCAATCCAAAATCAGCCCAATGCCGCCTGTTTAGAATAACTGATTTAAAAGTGCTGGATTAAAGCGGTTTATGCGCTCTAGCTAACAGCATACGCTGGCCAATCTTTGGAATACCTTCGGCATCGATATAATGAACTTCATCCAGTTCAAACCCAGCCTCTAAAAGAGCGGTTTCAATATCCCGGTTAAGATGACAGCCATCTGCCACTTTTTTCTGGATCGGGGTGAGTAAATGCTGCAAGCGCTGAATGTTGAGATGCTCTCGGTTTAATACATGCTCAACCAGATGAAAATGGCCGCCCGGCATCAAAACCCGGTAAATTTCATACAGACTTTGATGCAGATCCGGAATACTGCATAAGGTCCAGGTTGATACGATATTTTCCAGACTATTTTCTGCAAAAGGCAGGGCTTCTGCACGGACCTGAATCTGTTCGACCGCAAAAGGGCTTTGACTGATACGCTGCTCAGCCAGTTTAAAAATGTCCGGGTTAGGTTCCAGCGCATAGACTTTATCGACGGCCTGATAAAAAGGCAGATTCAATCCTGTACCAAAGCCAATTTCCATGACTTCACCTGTAATAGGCAATAATAATTCGCGGCGTAAATCCATCAGGGATGGGGTCTGCATGACCTGATTTAGCAAATGTGGAAAAATATGTTGTTGATAGAATTTATACAGCATGGTCGCATTCAAATGATTCTTAGACAGGCTTAGATTAACCGAAAATAATCAGATTAGCTAAAGCCCTCCGCTCACCAAAATTGATCAACTTGTTACTAATTTCAACTATTTATTCATTAAAAAAATCGTACTATCAAACAAGATATTCTTGAAAAGATTTGATGGAATAAAGACAGAATTATGTTCAAACATCTTCGATACTATGCTTTGGCGGCCAGTCTTTTACTACCGCTTTATGGTCACACTTCTGTAGACCATAATGTTGCCAAAGGACTGCCACCGATGGCTAAAGACCAATCTATTTCAGTCTTGCAGCCGTTTAAAGGTGATTTCCGCATTCTGGGATCAAAAATTTATACCGACGATGAGCAGGCCAAGTTCTCTCCGATCGATTATGCGGTGAGTTGGGGGCTGTTTGCACAACCTGAAATTGCCCGGCACATTACAGTCAACCAGTATAACCGTTACCTGAACTGGAAAATGGATCGCGTGCCAGTGCCTATTGAACAGGCTAAACAGATGGTATCCAATATGCACATCATCCCTGCCAATCCACAAATTGCCAAAGCAATTAAACAGGTAAAAAGGGGTGACCTGGTGCGTTTGCAAGGGGAACTGGTGGAAGTACGTGATAAAGACCTCGTCTGGAAATCCTCTTTAACTCCAACCGATACCGGTGATGGCGCTTGTGAAGTGTTTCGGGTCAGCTCAATCAAGTGGATTGAGAAAGTGGGTAAAGGTTAAAACTGGAAAACTTATGGCTTTCTGAAAGGGTCGCTTGGAGCGCTTCAGGGTGACCAGGCTTTATTGATATTTAATTTATTTTTAGCCTTATAGTTTTTCATTTTTAAAGTGAACTACTTCTTCCAAAAAATAATTTTAATCTTAAATATGAATGTCATTTTGTTCTGTTATTTTGATATAAAAAACCGCCAGAAATAGGCGGTTTTTTATTTTAAAGACATGCTTATTTGGCAACCAGTGCTTCACCTTCAAAGGCAATGCCATCCCAGCCATTTTGCATGAACTGGCGGATATTCTGGTGATCCGTTGCTTCTGGCGTGGCCAGTACAGCCGCATAGTGTTCTGCAAACAGGCTCAAGGTTTGTGCCTGATCTAGGCCATTCAGTTGGGCAAATGAAAATACTTTGGCACTGCCTTGGTTTTCAGTGGCAGCATTAGCCTGTTGACCATTTTTAAAAGCAGTTGGTGTATGAGCATAGCGCGCATCGATATATGCAATTACATCTGCAAATTTAGCTTCGCCCGCAGCCAATTGAACCAGTAATTCCTGAGCCATGTGGATTCCCTCTAGACTTAAATCAATTTGAATGGCGTCGAATATACCAATTTTTTGGCAAAGATCCATGTTCATTCTGCAATTTTAGGTGCATGATGTTATTCATTATTCTCGTCCCACATGGTGGTTGAGAAAAGGTTTAAGATCGAATAAAGACGGAGTAGACATGAACTGGCTTTTGGTGGCAATGGGCGGCGCGATCGGGGCAACACTGCGTTATGGAGCAGGAATGTTGATTGCCAAGCCACAGATGCTATTTCCGTGGCCGACCTGGTGGATCAATATTATAGGCTGTCTGTTTGCCGGGATTTTCTTTGCCCTTAGCCAGAAATACAGTTTCCTGCAAACTGAAGCACGGCTATTTTTGATGGTAGGCATCTTGGGCGGCTTTACGACTTTTTCCAGTTTTGGCCTAGAAACTTTTCAGCTGCTTAAGCAGGGTGCAGTCACGATTGCCCTAAGTTATGTGATCTCTAGTGTGATTGTCGGAGTATTGATGCTGGGTGTGGGCTTCTATTTAACTCAGCTGGCTTTAGCGCAGGCATAAAAAGTCAGGAAATTGGAGGTAATTTCCTGACATAAACCGCGATTTAAATTGAGAGTAAAAATCGGAGGTTTTAAGTTTAACCACGTTTAAAACGGGCAAAACGTTTGTTAAAGCTCGCTACGCGACCTTCATTACTGGTTTGACGTTGCTCACCGGTATAAAACGGATGTGAAGCACTCGAAATATCCAGGGTGACATAAGGATAGGTCTTACCTTCATATTCCTTGGTCTGGCTAGAAGTCATGGTGCTGCCAATCACGAAGTAGGCATCAGCATTGGTGTCATGAAATAAAACTTCTCGATATTCGGGATGAATGTCTGGACGCATCGTAATATTCCTCTTGTAATTTAAGAGTAATGTTATAATGTAACATTTGATATTTCAAGTGAAGTAGGGTTACAGCTTGTAAGCTTATTACTGTAACCTAACTGCGACTTGGCACAATTTCCTCAAATACATCACTCAAATCATCATGTACTTTCAAATGAATCAGGTTCCAGTATTGTCCGGAAATAGTACGGTTTACCATCAGGGTATCTGGCGAAGGTTTGAATACATCCCAATATTTCAGAGAAGGTTTGAGCAATTCCATTCCATCATGATGTGCTGAGTTTTCAGCAAAATCATAATTGGTAGTTAAAGGACGCATCAGTACTTCTAGCCATTGTTCATACAGATCGGCCGGGAATTTTCCGGTTTCTGTCAGGGTATGCAGGGCATCCAGTTGCTGTTCAATGGTCGAAATATCCTTGTCACGAGCTGCATGGATCAACTCTTTGAAATGAGTAATGATCTCGGTAGAAAGGGTTTTAACACCGCCGTAATCGTAAATAATCACCGAGCCATCTTCACGGAAGGCAAAGTTCCCTGGATGCGGATCACAGTGGAAACGTTTCAGATAGAAAATTTCCTGACCAATCGCACGGAATAAACGGCGGCCTAGGGCATTACGGGTTTCTAGCGGCCATTGGCTGGCCGTTTCCATACTTTCACCCTGTTCCAGGCTTAGGGTCAGAATATGGCGGGAAGAATATTCACTAAATACTTTTGGAATCACAATTTGGTGATCGAGTGATTCATGAAAGGCACGTGCCACTTCCAGATTCTGAGCTTCAATTTCATAATTGAGTTCATTGTCCAGACTATGCTGGATTTCCTTGAATAGCTGATCCTGCAATTTGCGGTCAATTTTTAGTACACCCATCAAACGCAAGGCCAGACGAACCTGTTTCAGGTCACTTTCACAGGCTTCTTCCACTCCCGGATATTGCACCTTGACCACAACCTGCTGGCCATCGGGTAGCGTCGCTTTATGCACCTGTCCGATCGAGGCCGCGGCAAAAGGCTGCTCATCAAACTGCTGGAATAGGTCCTGCAAAGATTTGCCTAATTCTTTTTCGACCTGTGACTGAATTTCTTTAAATGGCATTGGTGGCGCCTGACGCTGCAATTTGGAAATGGCTCGAGCAACTTCAGGCGGAAAAATATCTTTATATTGCGAGGCAATCTGGCCGACTTTCATCACCGCACCTTTCATTTCCCCCAAGGTATCAGCAATCTGTACTCCAATATCCTGAAATAATTTACTGCGTGCAGCATTTTTCTGCTCTTCATCCGCAGTTAAATTTTTAATCGAATTGGATAGGGTTTTACTTGCAATACTTGCGGTCATTCCAGCCAATTTCATAAAGCGGCGACCAGGCGTTCGAGCCGTTTTTGCCATGCGAGATTCCTCAAAATCACCATTTTTATGGGTGTATTTGATCATAGGTGACAAACTATAAATTGCCTATATTTAATTGTAGATGTTATGTTGCAAAGCTTCTCAAAGTATTCATATTTGCTTGATATTGTTCATTTGATTTATGCAATTTTTAAACCAACTCGGCGTATGTACGGCAGTTTTTAAATCAATTATTTAATTATTCTGGAGAGAGCAAAGCATGATTTTTAAGTGCCTTTCCATGATGAAAGTCTTAAAATAATCGCATCTCAAGATCAAGAAATTTCAATGAAAGTCTATCGATATTTTACTGGTAAAGATGATGTGAATTTTTGTGCCCGTGTGACCAAGGCACTCAATGAAGGCTATGAACTTTATGGTGCACCGACCATGACCTTTAATGGAACAGATGTCATTGTCGGGCAAGTGGTGATTAAGGAAGTGGCGGATGAGTCGGAAATTCCACAGGGATTAAAAGATGCATTAAATCAGTAATTCAATGCATCTTTTTAAATAATAAGAGAATTAGGCACGCTGGCTTAAACGTTTGTTATTGCCATAAAGCCGTGCCAGCAGCAGGACACAAGCCACACTGAGACCGACAATCAGTCCGACCCAGACGCCTGCCGCCCCCATATCTCCAAACCGGGACAAATAAACCCCCACCGGGAAGGCAATCACCCAATAGGCAATCATGGTGATCCACATTGGGCCTTTGGTATCTTGCATACCGCGTAAGCAACCTGCAGCACTGATCTGCCAGGCATCCATCAGCTGATAGGCCACTGCAAAGAGCACCAGATAAAGCGCAATCTGGGTCACCATAGGATCAGAGGTATAAAGCGCTACGATTTCACTACGGAACACCCAGAGTAATAACATGATGAGCAGAGCCAAAATCGTCGCGGTCATCAGACCTAAGCCTTGTACTCTACGCATGGCATCCCAGTTCTGTTCACCATAATAAGTTCCCACCCGAATGGTTAGTGCAATGGCGAGAGACATCGGAATCATGAACAGCTGTGAGGTAACAGAAATAGCAATCTGGTGAGCGGCCACAATGGTTTCACCCAATGGGCTCAAGACTATCGCTGCGGTACTAAAAATACTCACTTCAAAGAAAATTGCCAGTCCGATCGGAAAGCCCAGCTTTAAAATCCGTTTCAGCCAATATGTATTCAGCTTTTCCCAGTGACTAAATGGCTGACTACTTTGATAAACCCGATTTTTAAAAATATACAGCGCCAAGCTGAGTAACATTAACCATTGCAGAATTGCTGTGGCAAAACCACAACCGGCACTGCCCAGTGCCGGAATAGGGCCAACTCCATACATAAAAATGAAGTTTAATGGAACCAAAAGCAGTAGCGCCATGAGGCTAATAGCAGTGACCGGACGTGGATAACCAATGGCTTCAGAATAACCACGTAAAGCCGCATACATGGTCACAGCAGGCATACCAAAGCCGATGGCATGTAGGAACAGACCAGCCTTAGGTTGCAAGCTTTCTGGGACACCTAACAAAGGTAAAGTGAGTGGCAAAACTTGCAAAACCAGACCCGCAATCACCCCAAGGATAAATGCGACCCATAATGATTGCCGCGCAATTGTGGCGATTTTTTCAGGTGTACGTGCACCTTTGGCTTCCGCCACTAAAGGTGTAGTGGCGATCATGATACCGCTAAAGAGCAGCATGACTGGAATCCAGAGACCGACACCGACCGCAATCGCTGCCAGGTCGGTCGGTGAGAGGCGTCCGGCCATAATGGTATCAATCAGGCCCAAACCTGCCTGGGAGAATTGTGTGACCAGAATGGGCAACATCAGATGAAACAGCTGTTTTAATTCATAACGACGGGTTGTGGCTGTCAAAACATTCGACACAAAAATTACTCATTAGTGATCATGTGCTTAGAGATAAGGTTTAGCGTTGTAAAGTGAGAAGCACACCAATAAAAATCACCACGCCACCTAAAAGACGTTGCCAGTTCACCGGCATTTTGTCATTGCCCAGCAGACCAAACTGATCGACGATCATGGACATCACCATCTGACCAAAAATAATCATTCCGGTCAGTGTCAGGAAGCCCATTTTAGGTGCAGCATAAATGCTCATGCTGATCGCATAAACACCCAAAAAACCACCTAACCAGAGATACCAGGGAATTGCCATCAGCTCCTGTAAGCCTGGTTTGGGATGTGACTGAAACAGCACGATGCCGGCAAGTACTATTGTACCAATCAAAAAGGAAAAAAATGCAGCTTGAATAGGAGAATATAAATATTCTTTTAATTGGGTATTAATAGCCGTCTGTAAGGTCAGCAAGACCCCGATTGCAAAGACCAAAGGCAATAAAATAAGGAGCTGGGAGGATATTTTCATAATTTTAACTATCTAATTCTATTTAAATTTTTAAGCATTAGGTGATGGCGATTTTAATTTTAGCAGTGTTGTTGCCGAGTCATGTTAAAATTACGCTAGATCTTGTAGTTGTTTTTGAGTAGTTCTTTGGCTGAATTGAATCCTGCACTTATTCCCTTATCCCTGTATATCCATATGCCGTGGTGCGTACGTAAATGTCCGTATTGTGACTTTAACTCGCATGCCGTGCCTGATGGGGAATTGTCTCTCGAGCTGGAGCGGGAATATCTGCATGCGCTGGTAGAGGACTTTAAAACTCAGGTTGATTTTGCCCAAGGCCGTTCGATTCATAGTGTATTTATCGGTGGGGGAACGCCATCACTGATCTCTGCTGCAGGTTATCAGTGGCTGTTTACCGAACTGAAAGCACTGATTCCTTTTGAAGAGAATTGTGAAATCACACTGGAAGCCAATCCAGGTACGGTGGAGCATGATCCATTTGCTGGCTATTTAGCAGCTGGTATTAATCGTCTGTCGATTGGCGTGCAAAGTTTTAATACCGAGCATCTGAAAAAGCTGGGCCGAATCCATAGCAATGAAGATGCGATCTCGGCGATTGGCCTGGCGCGTGATGCTGGTTTTCAACGGATTAATGTGGATTTGATGCATGGCTTACCTGAACAGACACTAGAGCAGGCACTCAATGACCTGAAACTGGCAGTCGAGAATGGTGCTACGCATATTTCCTGGTATCAGTTAACTATTGAGCCGAATACTGTGTTTTTCCGTACTCAGCCGATTTTACCGGTCGATGAAGTACTGGAAGAGATTCAGGAACAGGGCGAGGCTTATTTAAAAGCCAATGGCTTTATCAATTATGAAGTCTCTGCCTGGCGTGAAGAATTACCATCGGCACATAACCTGAATTACTGGCAATTTGGTGATTATCTGGCCATTGGAGCAGGGGCGCATGGCAAAGTGACTCAACCGGATGGTGTTTACCGTTTCCAGAAAACCCGTTTGCCCAAAGACTATTTAGCCAAAGTGCCAGCAGAACATTTGCAGTTTAAGCGCATCGAAGCGGCAGATATGCCGTTTGAATTTATGATGAATGCCTTACGTTTAAATGAGGGTGTGGAAGCGAAGCTTTATCTTGAACGAACAGGTTATAGTCTGGATACACTGGATGAATTGCTGACTTCATTGCGCCAACGTCAATTAATGGTAGAAGATGCAGAACGTCTGGCATGTACTGAGCAAGGTCACATCTTTTTAAACTCTGTGCTGGAAGAGTTTCTTTAATTGCCTAATCTATCCGAATAATTAATCCAGTTTAAAAAGAAAAAGCCCGATGAGTTACATCGGGCTTTTTCTTCTCTCTCCACTATGCATTTAAGCCATTCGGATTAACGATACTTAGGTGGCAACTTGTGATGCGGGCCATTGTGATGATTTTTGTTGAAGAAGCCTTTATGGTCTTTCTTGCCAAACTTATCATGACGATCATGCTGGTTAAAATGCGCTTTAGGAGGTGCTTTATGGAAACCCCCTTTATGCGGCATTGGTTTCTTATCAAAATGATGCGCTGCTGGCGTTGGATGACGATGATCCGGTCCAGGAGCTGCCATTACTGACATGGTAGCTGTTGTTGCGATCGAGCCAATCATTAAAGAAGAAACTAATTTTTTCATGATCATACTCATATTTATTCAATGAGTTCATCATAGGAGTCAGTGATGTAGGGAAGATGGAGCCGTAGACAAGACTTTTGTAAATTTCAGAATTTCTTTCAATTTCGTATATAAGTAATTAATAAATAACAATTTTTATTAAAACTTCTATATTTTTATGGGCAATTTTTGATTTTAAAATCATCAAAATTCTTCTCAGTTTCTTCATGTTTTAACCTGAATAAATTTAGATGAAGAAATTTAGGACAAGATGATGAATGAAAAGCGAATATTTTTAATTATCTTTAAAATTTAATTAATTGATCTAGAAACTAAAATTAGCCAATTTAAGGTACAAAAAAAGCACTCTAATGAGCGCTTTTTTTCATCTTCGCAATATTAGATTGCAGTGATGTTAGTCGCTGTAGGACCTTTTTGGCCTTGAGCTACGCTGAAAGAAACCTTTTGGCCTTCAGCTAAAGTTTTGAAACCTGAACCTTGGATTTCGCTGAAGTGAGCGAAAACATCTGGACCATTGTCTTGTTGAATGAAGCCAAAACCTTTAGTTTCGTTGAACCACTTTACTGTACCGGTAACTGTGTTAGACATAATATAACCTATTGAATCTTATGGATTTATAGTCAAAATTTCAGATGACTAGCTGTAACTTTGAAAAATAAAAAGGATGGAGCTTATTGATCTTTAAAACGAAGGTTTATGACTAAAACTGCGATACTTAAAAGAAGACTAACCAAAACAAGAATTTTTCTAGTTATCGCCATCATACCCTGTATTTATAGATATTCAAGTAAATTATATGGATTATTTAATAGACGTCTGAAAATTATAGATATAAATTTGTGTAGTTTGTGTACGCAGCAGATTTTTCTTTGTATCCAGTCATCATTTTGACATATGAAAAAGAGCGCCGTAGCGCTCTTTTTAAAGCTAAAACCTAAACTTTTGACTTAGTAATCAAAACTGAAGTGTTCTGCTGCCAGTGAAGTCATGGTTTTGGATGGATTCACCATTGCTTCAGCATGGCCTTGGGCACGTGGCAATAAACGCTCAAAGTAGAAATCAGCAGTTTTAATTTTCGCTTTGTAGAACTCTGGAACTTCTGCACCATCACCAGCAACCAGTTTCGCTGAAGCCACTGCAGCTTGTTGTGCCCAGAAGTAAGCCATCATTACATAGCCTGAGAACATCAGGAAGTCCACAGAAGCAGAGGATACGATGTCACGGTCTTTACGTGCTGCCAGCATGATACGTACAGTTAACGCATTCCACTGTGCACATAGCTTGGTCAGGTCCCAGGCAAAACGGCGCATGTATTTATTGCGTGCATGCTGTCCACAGAATTTCAGAATTTCAGCGGTGTAATCACGAATCACTTTACCTTTAGAGGTTAGCAGGACCTTACGACCAATCAGGTCAAGTGCCTGAACGCCAGTCGTTCCTTCGTACAGGGTAGAGATACGTGAATCACGAACGATTTGCTCCATGCCCCATTCTTTGATGTAACCATGACCACCAAATACTTGCATACCGTGGTTCGCTGCTTCATAACCCATTTCAGTCAGGAAGCCTTTCAGAATAGGGGTATAGAAACCTAAGTGATCATCCTGCTGTTCAAATTCAGCAGTATCACCACGCAGCAGAGCATCATTCATGTTATCTGCGATTTGTGCAGCATGATAGATCATGGCACGACCACCTTCAGCAATCGCTTTCTGGGTCAACAGCATACGGCGTACATCAGCATGGTGGATAATCGCATCCGCCACTTTTTCTGGATCTTTTTTACCAGACAGGGCACGCATCGACATACGTTCTTTGGCATATGGCAATGCGCCCTGGAACGATAGTTCTGCATGACAGATACCTTGGATTGCGGTACCAATACGCGCGGTATTCATGAAGGTAAACATGGCATGCAAGCCTTTGTTTGGCTCGCCAATTAAATAACCTACTGCATTGTCAAAGTTTAGTACCGCTGTTGCAGAGGCACGGATCCCCATTTTGTGTTCAATCGAACCACAGTTCACCGCATTGCGTTCACCAATACCGCCATCTTCAGTGGCAATAAATTTCGGTACGATGAACAGGGAAATGCCTTTAGTGCCTTGTGGCGCATCTGGAAGACGTGCCAAAACGATGTGCACGATATTTTCAGTTAAATCATGCTCACCCGCAGAAATAAAGATTTTAGTACCAGAAATCGCATAAGTACCATCAGCTTGCGGTTCTGCTTTAGTTTTTACCTGACCCAGGTCGGTACCACATTGTGGCTCAGTCAGACACATGGTTCCTGACCAGGTACCTGCAACCAGATGCGGTAGATAGGTGTTTTTCTGCTCGTCAGTACCATACTGGATGATGGTATTGATACAGCCCACGCTCAAACCTGGATACATCTGGAAAGACCAGTTTGCCGTACCCATCATTTCTGATTTGATCAGGTTTAAAGACATCGGCAGGTTTTGACCGCCAAATTCTTCAGGATAAGACAGACCTTGCCAGCCACCTTGTACGAACTGATCATAAGCTTCCTTGAAGCCTTTAGGTGTGCGTACTTCGCCATTTTCAAAATGACAGCCTTCTGCATCGCCGGTCTGGTTCAGTGGAGAAAGTACATTTTCACAGAAATCTGCCGCACCTTCTAGAATCATGTCTACCGTATCTGCATCGGCATATTCGCCATTTGACAGTTTTTGGTAATGTGCAGGGTAATCAAGCACTTCATTCATTAAGAAGCGAATATCACGTAAAGGAGCTTTATATGCTGGCATGCGTTTAATCCTGATTAAAATAGTTTTGGATTATCTGTATCGATTCTATGATTATTCACATTGGGGATAAAAAAACATTGATAAAGACAACAAATAAAAATGTCAGAAAAGCGAATCGAGAAGATCAGACAAGTTTAAAGATTAAATAACGGAACTCTCCATCTTTAAATAAGGCACTTCTATTGAAAAATGCTTATCTGTCTGGACTTTAATCAATATTTAGGGAGATTGTCTAGGGGTATTTTTGTATGAATTGTACACGAATGTTAGGGTCTAATCATTAGATAAATCATGTCATTAAATCCAATTTAATTTTATTATTTTTAATGAAAGGAAAAGAGTGAACGGATTAATGGCTAACCCGTTCACCTGAAAAATATTCAGAATTAAAGAAAATCTTTCAACTCAGGTTTTACTCCGTTCCAGATATAGAAAGATTCAATGGCCTGACCGACTAGCATGCCGAAACCTTCAGAAGTAGGGACGCCACGGGCTTTGGCTTGATCTAAGAACGTGGACGGTTTACCATAGGCCATTTCATAGGCATGTTTAAACTGTAGAGCTTCAGATAGTACCAGCGCATCACCACTAAGACTGGCAGAAGTCGCATTAATCACGATATCAAACTCACCGGCTAAATCAGTTAAGGCAATGGCTTGTAACTCCGCTTGAGGCACAGCGTCTTTTAGATCGGCAACCAGTTGTTCTGCACGTGACAAAGTACGGTTAGCAATAACAATCTTCTTCACACCAGCCTGTACCAATGGATAGATCACGCCGCGGGTCGCGCCACCAGCACCAATAATCAGGATATCGGTATTTTCCAGAGTCCAGTCAAGAGCACGAATAGCCTCGACTAAGCCTTGTCCGTCAGTATTGTCACCATGCAGAATGCCATCTTTCATCCATAGGGTATTCACGGCTTTGGCGATTTTGGCGCGTTCGGTAAGGACCTGGCACTGGGCAAAGGCCTGTTCTTTGAAGGGCACAGTCACATTCATGCCAATACCGCCCTGAGCAAAAAATTCCTGGATATTGGCTGTGAAACCATCCAGAGGGGCAAGGCGTTTGGTATAGGTCAGATTGACCCCGGTTTTGGCAGCGAAAGCCTGATGCAGTTCAGGAGAGCGTGATTGTTCGATGGGGTTGCCAATGACGGCAAATTGCTTGCTCATTTCACCATGTCCATGTGCGGAAATGGCCATTAATATACGTGAAAATGCAGGAGGGCTAAAGCCTGTCAGCAGTGAAAAGCAGGCTAAAGATTAAAGGTTTAGGAACTACAAATCTCAATAATATGTTCGACAAAAAGCAAGGCCATACTAAATAAGGTTCCGGCAATCGTGAGAACACTCACAGAAATGGCAACTACATCTAGAATCAGGTTATGACTGATGACAGCGGTACTAATCGCACTAATACCAAGCGCCAGAAATAGCCAAAAGGCCAACGTAGCAGGATTAAGGTGAAGCTTAAACATTGTTATTTTTACCTAGCAGAATTTATCTTTATCAGAGTCAAGATCAAGGAGTAGATCCTGAAATATCTTTCTGAGTTGCAGTATAGAGGATTTATCCATTAAAAAAGCCCTCGATCTGAGGGCAATTTGTATTTAAATATTTTGATTGCTTTATTTTGTTTTTAATTCTGTTAACCAGTCATGTGGTTTAAGGTAGTAATCAGTCAAGCGTTTTTCTGGTGATCCTTCGGCCCATTCCGGACGGTATAACCAGCCGGTAAGAGGTGGCAGGCTGACTAGAATTGATTCAATCCGGCCACCCGTCTGCAGGCCAAATAGTGTGCCCCGGTCATATACCAGATTGTATTCCACATAACGGCCACGACGATACAGCTGGAAATCACGTTGTGCTTCAGTATAAGACTTGTCTTGGTTACGCTGGAAAATTGGCAGAATGGCCTCTAAATAGCCATTGCCTACAGCCTGCATATACTGAAAACAGGTTTCAAAATCCCATTGATTCAGGTCATCAAAGAATAGACCGCCGACACCGCGCTGCTCATCACGATGTTTTAGATAGAAATAATCATCACACCATTTTTTATGTTCTGGATAAACCTCTTCGCCAAAAGGCGCACAGAGATCATGCGCTGTCTGGTGCCATGACAGCACATCTTCATCATTTGGATAGAAAGGGGTGAGGTCAAAACCGCCACCAAACCACCAGATTGGATCCTGACCTTCTTTTTCCGCCACAAATAAACGTACATTGGCATGTGAGGTCGGGACGTTCGGATTTTTAGGATGGATAACTAAAGATACACCCATGGCTTGGGCTTTAGCTCCGGCTATATTCGGATGGCGTTCAGTGGCAGAAGCGGGCAGTTTGGAAATATTGATGTGAGAGAACATCACACCGCCTTTTTCAATCACCTTACCATTTTGCAGCACGCGTGAACGGCCACCGCCACCTTCAGGACGTTCCCAGTCATCAATCACGAATTCAGCCGTGCCGCCACCGGCACGTTCCTGCTGTTCCAGCGCGGCACAAATCCGGGCTTGCAGGTCGAGGAGAAAATCGCGAACGCGTTGAATATCTGCAGAGGTAGGATGCTGCATCAGAACCCTCATAGGGAAATAAAAAGACTGCTTACATCAAAGCATAAAATGGCCTAAAAATTAAGGTGTTTTTCTGGAGGCTCACCATCTGTAACAACATTCAATCTAATGTTTTAGAGCAATTTGCTTCAGCTCAAATCCGACCACACTACTAGGTTGAATTCTTTTTTTGAGCTCCGCACAATAACCCTAACAGCGCTCTATGCAGCGCATTAACCTGACTGATAAGGTGGTAGGCATTCATGACTGTGCAGGCAAATTCTCTCATTCAAAAATATAATGTCCCCGGTCCTCGCTACACCAGTTATCCAACTGTACCTTATTGGGAAGAGTCAGGATTTTCACTAGAGCTTTGGAAGCAGACACTAAAACGTTCTTTTCAGGAGTCGAATGCGACTGAAGGCGTTAGCCTGTATATCCATCTACCATTTTGTGAAAGCTTATGCACCTTTTGTGGCTGTCATAAACGGGTGACCAAACGTCATGAAGTCGAGCTGCCTTATATACAAGCTGTGCTGAAAGAATGGGAGTTATATTGTGAGCTGTTGCAAGAGAAACCCATCATCAAAGAAATTCATCTCGGCGGTGGGACACCAACGTTCTTTTCTATTGAAAATTTAACCCAGCTCATTCAAGGTATTTTTTCCAAAGCCGAGATTGCAGCAGAACATGAATTCAGCTTCGAAGGTCATCCAAACAATACCACGCGTGAGCATTTGCAAGGCTTATATGACTTGGGCTTTCGTCGGGTCAGTTATGGCGTGCAGGATTATAATGAAACCGTACAAAAAGCCATTCACCGCATTCAACCTTATGAAAATGTTAAACAGGTGACTGAATGGGCACGTGAAATTGGTTATGAATCGATTTCGCATGATCTGGTTTTTGGTCTGCCATTTCAAAGTCTGGATGATGTTTTAAATACTATTGATCAGACCAATTCATTGTTACCAGACCGTCTGGCCTTATATAGCTATGCACATGTGCCTTGGATTAAAGGGAATGGCCAGCGCGGTTTTAAAGATGCGGATGTGCCAAAAGATGAGATCAAGCGTCAATGTTATGAAGAGGGTAAGAAAAAGCTCCTAGCGCATGGTTATCATGAAATTGGTATGGATCATTTCGCGCTAGAAAAAGACAGCATGTACCAATCCTTTCAATCCGGAACTTTGCACCGCAATTTTATGGGTTATACCGCGTCTAAAACTCAGGTGATGATCGGACTCGGAATCTCTTCGATTAGTGATAGCTGGTATAGCTTCGCACAGAATGTGAAAACCATTGAAGAATATTATGAACTGCTAGAGCGGAATCAGATTCCAGTGGTAAAAGGGCATATCCTGACTCAGGAAGACCTGATCATTCGTAAACATATCCTGAATCTGATGTGTAGTTTTACTACTTCATGGGAAAGTGGAGACATACAGTTTGCTGAAATTGATGAAGTGCTAAAGCAGCTTGAGGAAATGCAGCAGGATCAGCTAATCAAAATTGAAGACTCTTCAGTCACGATTTTGGAGAAAGGGAAACCATTTGTACGCAATATTTGCATGGCTTTTGATTTACGTTTAAAGCGTCGTATGCCAGAGAACCGGATTTTCTCAATGACGATTTAAGAATCCCTCTTAGGATCTTATAAATCCCTCCAAACCTCCCTTTAAAAAAGGGAGGCTTCCCTATACTTATATAAAAGGAAATTTCCCCTCTTTGAAAAAGAGGGGGCAGGGGGAGATTCTTTTAAAAATCTTCCTTCTGATACATATGCGCCATACGCTCATGCTTGGTTTTGAGGTATTGCTCATTGAATGGATTCAGACCCACAGTGAGTGGTACACGGTCCACTACATTAATGCCTTGCTCTTTCAGTGCATCAATTTTTAAAGGGTTATTGGTGATCAGGCGGACGGCTTTTACACCTAGGTGATCCAGCATGATGCTGCACATATCATATTGACGTGCATCTGCCGGTAAATTCAGCATTAGGTTGGCATCGACCGTATCATGTCCCTGGTCTTGCAAGGCGTATGCACGGATTTTATTGGTCAAGCCAATTCCGCGTCCTTCCTGACGTAAATAAAGAATGACACCGCGACCCACTTCATTAATCAGTTTTTGTGTTGCCTGGAGTTGAGGGCCACAGTCGCATTTTAATGAAGCAAAGGCATCACCGGTTAAACATTCAGAATGTACACGGACCAGCATAGGTTCATCACTTGGTTCTTCTAAGCCTTTAGAAAGAGCGACATGTTCTTCGCCAGTTTTAGGGTCTTGAAAAACAGTAATTTTAAATTCACCATGAGCGGTCGGTAATCTTGAAGTTGCGACAAATTCGATAGGCACAGCTGAACCCGTAAAATCCTAATAAAGTAGCTAAAGTATAGCGTAATGCTTAAACATTAGTAGAATTGCTCAGCTGAATTTATGAAGAACATTTTCTTTTTTGTAGAAAGCGAACGATAATAGTTGATAAATAGTAAGATTATTCAGGATAATCGTAGCCTGCAAATTTTTCACCCCGACGAGATCGCTGTTTAATATTGCATCGCTAGAAGCGTAGCTGAATTGAAGCTGCTACAATTCAACTATATGATCGGTTATTCCCCATTGACCTAGCTTAAGATTTTGCCAGGCTTTAGAAGGCTTTGCCATATATGCTGTATACAGAAATACCAACTCAACGCCCTGTAACACCGTTGCTTGATGCGATCGATCATCCTGAGCAACTGCGTGCACTCGAGCAAAGCCAGCTCACTCAAGTGGCAGATGAGTTACGTCAATTCATTTTGTATGCTGCGGGTCAGAGTGGTGGACACTTTGGGGCCAATCTGGGTGTGATTGAGCTCACAGTCGCTTTACATTACTGCTTTAATACGCCACATGATCGCCTGATCTGGGATGTGGGTCATCAGGCTTATCCGCATAAGGCGTTGACTGGACGTCGTGAACAGCTCACTACAATCCGTGCCAAAGATGGTCTGGCCGCATTTCCAGCGCGTGAAGAATCTGAATTTGATACTTTTGGGGTAGGACATTCATCTACCGCCATTTCTGCTGGCCTTGGCATGGCTTTGGCCCGCCGTTATCAGAACAATCCGTGTGAAGTCGTATCAATCATTGGTGATGGGGCCATGACAGCAGGCATGGCTTTTGAAGCGATGAATGATGCTGTGGCACATCAGGCTGACCTGATGGTGATTCTGAACGACAATGATATGTCGATCTCTTGCAGTACTGGTGGTTTTGCCAAGCATCTTGCTGCAATCTGGGAACGTGGCGAATTCGTCAACGTGACTGAAGATGGTGAGGCTTATGTACAGCCACATCCGGAATGGCTATATAACTCTCGTTTACATCAGGCTGCAACTGATGCCGCAGATAACCTGTTTAAAGCCATTGGTTTTGATTATTTTGGTCCTTATGATGGCCATGATGTCAAACAACTGGTACACGTCTTTAAAGCCTTGAAAAAACGTAAAGGTCCGCGCCTAATTCATATCTATACCAAAAAAGGTAAGGGCTTTGCACCAGCAGAATGTGACCAGATTAAATACCATGCGATTAGTAAACTCAATGCAGTTGCAGTAGCTAATCCAGCACCGAAATATTCGGATGTATTTGGACAATGGTTATGTGATGAAGCAGCACAGGATAAACGCCTATTGGCGATTACTCCGGCGATGTGTGAAGGTTCAGGTATGGTGCAGTTTGCCAAAGAATACCCTGAACGTTTCTTTGATGTGGCCATTGCAGAACAACATGCAGTGACGCTGGCAGCAGGTATGGCTTGTGAAGGTTTAAAACCGGTCGTCGCAATCTATTCAACTTTCCTGCAACGGGGTTATGATCAGTTGGTGCATGACGTGGCACTGCAAAATCTGGATGTGACGTTTGGGATCGATCGTGCCGGTCTGGTTGGTGAAGATGGTCCAACGCATGCCGGCGCCTATGATTATGCCTATATGCGTACCATTCCGAATCTGGTGATCATGGCACCAAAAGATGAGAATGAATGCCGTCAGATGTTGCATACGGCTTATCTGTATCATGGTCCGGCAGCAGTGCGTTATCCGCGTGGGAATGGACTGGGTGTGGAAATCCAGAAAACCATGACCGAGATGCAGATCGGTCAGGCAGAATTGTTGCTCAGTCTGAACGAACAGTATGACGAATATGTTTCTATTCTGGCATTCGGTAGTCGGGTTCAAGCCGCAGTGGAAGCTGCTCAGGTATTTGCCAGCAAACATGATGTGGGCGTACGCGTAGTGAATATGCGTTTTATCAAACCATTGGATACCAAAATATTAAACCAGCTGGCCAATTCAACCAGTCTGTTTGTCACTGTTGAAGAACATGCAGTCATGGGCGGCGCAGGAAGTGCTGTGAATGAGTATCTGGCTGAAGCTCAAATCGTTAAACCAATCCTGAACCTAGGTCTAGCGGATAGCTTTATGGCACAAGCAACACATAGCCAGATGTTGCAGCAGGCAGGACTTGATAGCCAAGGCATTGAAAAATCAATCAATGAGGCCTGGTTAAAGCTAGGTCAAAGCGTTCTGTTATAAACGCTTAAAAAGTTTCGACACATTTTTTCCCAAAAAGCCCGGATATTTGCTAAAATATGCGGGCTTTTATGCATTATTCTTTATCAGTATCTTCAAATTTGTAGTGGGTGTTCAATGGAACCTATGGTGGTGATGGCTGCGCGTGCGGCTCAATTAGTTGGTCAAGAGCTTTTAAAAGCGCATCAAAATCGTCATAAACTCGATCTGCAAGTCGAAGAAAAAGGCATTGATGGTCCGGTAACGCGTGTAGATCGTTATCTGGAACAGTTGACCATCGATACTCTACGTAAAAGCTATAAAAATCACAGTTTCCTTGGTGAAGAATTTGGTCTGCAAGAAGGTAAAGGTCACGACGCTGATTGGTGTTGGGTGATCGATCCACTTGATGGCACACTAAACTTTATTAACGGTTTTCCGCATTTCTGTATCTCTATCGCAGTTCAGCACAAAGGTGTAACTCAGCACGGTGTTATCTATGACCCTGTGAAAGATGAGCTATTTTCTGCGAGCCGTGGTCGTGGTGCGATGTTGAACCAGCGCCGCATCCGTGTAAATGTTAAAGACAGTCTGAACAATACTTTCCTGGCAGTTGGCCATGCTTACCGTACTAAACGTAATGGTGAAGTAGTCTCTTATGCCAAGAATCATTTTGATGCATTGCTTAATGTAACTGAAGCAGGTGCACAATTCCGTCGTGGTGGTTCAGCTGCCCTGGATCTGGCTTATGTCGCTGCTGGTCGTCTTGATGGTTACTTCGAGCTTGGCTTGAAACCTTGGGATATTGCAGCAGGCGAGTTAATCGTGAAAGAAGCGGGCGGTACTGTGGTTGATGCGCGTGGTGGTAGCGATTCTATGGAAAATGGTCAAGTTTTGGCTTGTTCAATGAAAATGCTGAAACCTCTTATGCAAGCAGTTGTTCCTGCTTGGGGTGACGCAGCGAAATAATCGGGTTTAACGCCGTAAATCGAATATTAAAAAGGTATCTCTCGGGATGCCTTTTTTATTTTTTGAAAATAATTACGGGATAAATATCTTCATATTTAGATGATTTACAGCCTTGATAAAAAGAAAATTGACCGGCTGGAGAATTAATTACATTTCTTTTCTTGTTTAAGTCATAGAAATTGATGAAGAAATTAGCAGTTAAACAAAATAATCTGAAAAGCGGATGACTTTATAAATAATCCTGCTATAATCTGCGCACGCACTTAATTTCTGTTCGTCACCTGAACATTTCTCTTCTTATCATTGTGTATGCGCGTGCGGTCCAAAGAGAGGACGATATCTCGCGCCCCAATCGCTAAAGCGATTCCTTCAGGTTATGCCGTAATCATGCGTGCGTTATATCACATCGTCGTTACTCGGATCGCCGCTGAATCATCTCTTTTCAGCGTTTAATTGCTGTACCGCTTTTTGTCGATGTCCATTTGACTTTATTTTTAATGGAGCACCCAATTTCCGGGTGGAATACTCTATGAGCAAAACTTTTGCTGAATTTTCTTTGCATGAATCGTTACAACAAGCCCTTCAAGGCTTAGGTTTTACTACTCCGACTCCTGTACAAGAACAATCTATCCCTGCTGCACTAGAAGGTAAAGACCTTTTAGTATCTAGCCAGACAGGTTCGGGTAAAACCGCTGCGTTCCTTCTCCCAACTTTGAACGCACTTGCTAACCAAGATACTTTCGTACCATTTAAAGAACGTATGAAAGCGGTGACTCAACCGACTATTCTGGTGATTTCACCAACTCGTGAATTGGCGCAACAAGTATGTCAAGACGCGATCGCATTTGTACGTCACATGAAAGGTGTTCGTATTGCTGCAATTATGGGTGGTATGCCATTTGGTAAACAAATCCAGCAGTTAAAAGGTGCACAGGTTGTTGTAGCAACTCCAGGCCGTTTACTTGACCTTGTTAATCGTCGTCAAATCAAACTTGACAAAGTTGACTCGCTGATCGTCGACGAAGCTGACCGTATGCTGGATCTTGGTTTCTCTGAAGACCTGGAAGCAATCGGTGACTTGGCTGCAAACCGTAAACAAACACTGATGTTCTCTGCAACTTTCGCTCCACGTATCATTACCCTTGCTGAACGCATGATGAATGAACCAGAGCGTATTGCAATTGAAACTGGTCACTCTACCAATACTGACATTACCCAGACTTTACACTGGACTGATGGCTTTGAGCACAAGAAAAAACTTCTTACTCACTGGTTAAACGAAGAAGATGTTGATCAGGCAGTGGTCTTTGCTTCTACTCAAGAAGATACAGATATGCTGGCTGAAGAACTTGCTGAAGCAGGTTTATCAGTTGTTGCTCTGCATGGTGCGATGCCACAAACCGTTCGTAACCGTCGTCTGCGCAGTATCCGTGAAGGTCGTGCAAAAATCCTGGTTGCAACTGACGTTGCAGCACGTGGTCTAGACGTACCGACAATCTCTCACGTGATCAACTTTGGTCTTCCTATGAAGAACGAAGACTATGTACACCGTATCGGTCGTACAGGTCGTGCGGGCCGTACCGGTAAAGCAATTACTTTAGCGACTTATCGTGAACGCGGTAAAATCCGTGCACTAGAAGACTTCCTTGAAGCTCGTCTAAATGTATCTGAAATTGAAGGTCTTGAGCCATCTCCACCTCCTGCACGCGGTAGCCGTGATGGCGCTGGTCGTGGTCGTGGCGGTCGTCGTGATGGCGGTCGTGGCTTCGGTGGTGGTCGTCGTTTCGAAGGCGAGAGCAATTTCAAACGTCGTGAAGGTGGTGATGACCGTCCACGTCGTAGCTTCGATGACAAACCTCGTGGCGAACGTCCTGCGTTCGGTGGCGAAGATCGTCCACGTCGTGACTTCAACAGCGATCGTCCACGTCGTGAAGGCGGTTTCGGTGATCGTCCACGTCGTGACTTCAATGAAGACCGTCCACGTCGCGAGTTTAACAATGATCGCCCACGTCGTGACTTCGGTGACCGTCCTCGTTTCGAAGGTAATGATGACAACCGCGGTAACCGTGTAGATTACAAACCACGTCGTGAAGGTTCATTTGGTGACCGTCCAAAACGTGATTTCGGTGATCGTCCTGCTCCACGCCGTGAAGGTGGTTTCGGTGACCGCCCAAAACGTGATTTCGGTGATCGTCCAGCACGTCGCGAAGGTGGTTTCGGTGATCGCCCAGCACGTTCATTCGGTGATGACCGTCCAAAACGTGACTTCGGTGACCGTCCAGCGCGTCGCAACTTTGATGACAAGCCACGTGGCGAGCGTTCATTCGGTGAAGATCGTCCACGTCGTAAATTCAATGACTAATTGAATAACGTCTGAAAAAAAACCAGCCTGAGTGCTGGTTTTTTTATGCATTGATTTTTTGTTTTTTCAGCATAAAATGCCTACTTCATCAACTTTTTCTGGGTTTATGATGATCCGTAATCTGAAAGCGTCCCTTTATAGTCTTTCATATTATTGAGGGGGTACATGTCCTACATCGCGGTAACTTTGCTTTTGTGCAATCTGATTTATTATGTATATCGTTTTTTAAATGGATCATAGTCTGTTAAAATCGCGTCGAAATAAAATTTTTGATTACTAGAAATATATGGCCAGGCATGGAGCATTATGTTTTCCATGAACTTGACCCTTCATTTTCAAATGCTAACATGTTGAACTTCGTTCTTTTGTCATATGCATGCTGAAAAAATGCAGGAATAAACTCAGCTATGAAAAATCAAACAGCGCAGGATCCTCAGTCTTTGATTGAAGTCAAGAATTTGAGTTTCAAGCGGGGTGAGCGTGTAATTTATGACGATGTCAGTTTAAACATTCGTCGTGGGCAGATTACCGCCATTATGGGACCTTCCGGAACTGGTAAAACCACTTTATTAAGATTGATCGGTGGGCAACTGACGCCTGAACAGGGTCAGGTTTTACTGGACGGTAAAGATATTGCCAAGATGTCCCGTTCCGAGCTTTTTTCCGCACGTGCACGTATGGGGATGCTGTTCCAAAGTGGCGCTCTGTTTACCGACATGAGCGTCTATGAAAATGTTGCCTTTCCGATTCGTGCGCATACCAAATTGCCTGAACATCTGATTGCTGAAATTGTGGCTTTGAAACTCGAGTCAGTAGGACTACGTGGGGCAGAGCAAATGATGCCTTCAGAGCTGTCTGGCGGGATGAATCGCCGGGTGGCTTTGGCTCGGGCGATTGCACTGGACCCTGAACTGATCATGTACGATGAACCTTTTGCCGGGCAGGATCCGATTGTGATGGGGGTTTTAACTCGACTAATCCGCTCTCTACGTGAAGCACTGGATTTAACAACCATTATTGTTTCGCATGATGTGGCAGAGACTTTATCGATTGCCGATTACATTTATGTAGTCGCAGAAGGCAAAATCCAGGGTGAGGGCACAGCAGAAGAATTGAAAAATCATCCTTCAGCCTTTGTGCAGCAGTTCCTAACCGGTTCGGTTGAAGGCCCGGTAGATTATCAGTTTAGTCATCAGGCTTATTTAAGTGATGAGGTACGTTCATGAATGCCATTGCTGCCTTAGGTAGACGCGTTATTGAACGTGTTCAGGGAATTGGTGTTGCAACACTGATGCTGTTGCAGATTCTCTTTTCCATGCCAACCTGGCTTGGAGTAAAGCTGTTTGTTTATCAGATGTATCGGGTCGGGGTACTGTCGCTCTTGATCATTGCGGTATCTGGCCTGTTTATTGGTTCAGTACTCGGTTTGCAGATGTATACCATCCTGTCGACATTTGGTAGTGAAGCGATGCTTGGTACTGCAGTGGCTTTAACCTTGTTACGTGAATTGGCACCTGTGGTTGCTGCCTTACTGTTCGCGGGTCGTGCCGGTTCTGCTTTAACCGCCGAAATTGGTCTGATGAAAGCGACCGAGCAATTGTCCAGTATGGAAATGATCGGGGTCGATCCCTTAAAACGGGTGATTTCACCACGCCTTTGGGCCGGTATTTTTAGCTTGCCCATGCTCTCTGTGATCTTTGCTGCGGTCGGGATTATGGGCGGAAAAATGGTAGGTGTTGATTTTCTGGGTGCAGATGAAGGTGCATATTGGAGTGGCATGGAAAGTACCGTGCGCTTCTATAAAGATGTCCTGAATGGCACCATTATCAAGAGTTTTGTTTTTGCATTAATTTGTACCTGGATCGCGGTTTATCAGGGTTATGCCTGTGAACCAACATCAGAAGGTATCGCAACTTCTACAACACGTACGGTTGTCTATTCTTCGCTGTGCGTATTAGGTTTTGATTTCGTGTTGACTGCGGTCATGTTCGGAGGTATTTAATGAAATCACGTACTAGTGAGCTGGCCGTTGGTGTTTTTGTCATTCTTTTTGGTATCGCCCTGTTCTTTTTGGCGATGCGTGTTAGCGGTCTGGTAGGCACCAATATTTCTGATAGCTATCAGATGACAGCGACTTTTGAAAATGTAAATGGCATCAAACCACGTGCTAAAGTTGCTTTAAGTGGGGTGAAAGTCGGTCAGGTTGATAAAATTACGCTGGATCCGGTGACTCGTTTAGCCACTGTCCATATGACGCTAGATGGCTCTCTGACTTCTTTTAATGCCGAGCAGCTCAAGCAGGTTCAGCAGGAAGCATTGGAAGAGTTACGTTATAGTTCAGACTATACCGCAGCCGATCTTGCGCAACAAAAAACAATGGAAAAACAACTATTAGATAACATGAAATCCATCACCAATATTGATGAAGATGCTTACATTATGGTAGCAACAAATGGTTTATTGGGTGAAAAGTATCTGAAAATTATTCCAGGTGGCGGTCTGACTTACTTGAAACGTGGTGAGCAGATTGCGAACACTCAAGGCACCATGGAAATTGAAGATTTAGTGACGAAATTTATTACCGGTGGTGCCGGAAAATCGTCAGATAGTCAGGAAAGTGCCTCAGAAGAAGCTGCATTTTCAAAAACAACAAATGCAGAACCGGCATTTGTTGAATAACAGATTGAGGAGATTTGAGTGAAGACTTTAGTAAAACAAACGCTTGCTGCAAGCATTCTTTCAACAATGGTTGCTGGTACAGTGTTTGCTGCACCGTCTGAAGCCCCACCTGCTTTTATTAAAAGAGTTGCAGACAATTTGATTGATCGTCTTAAAACCGATCATGCCAAATTGCAGAATAATCCTGCGCTTGTGAAAACGATTGTCCGTCAGAACCTTGACCCGTATATCGATTCACAATCGTTTACCCGGATTGTGATGGGGACTTATGCGACCAATCAGTATAGTACTGCGGCGCAGCGTGCACAGTTTGAAAAGAACTTCCGTGAAACCCTGATTGAAAATTATGGTACGGCTTTCTCTAAGTTCAGTAACCAGACTTACAGCGTTCGTCCTTATAAGGCGACTAACAGCAAAAATCCTGTAGTGACCATCGACTTTAATAACAAAGGCGAGAAAATTCCGGTTGCCTTCCAGCTGGTTGATAAAGGTTCACAATGGAAAATCCGTAACATCAATGTTTCTGGTATTGACCTAGGCCTGCAGTTCCGTAACCAGTTTGCGGCTACAGTAAAACGTAATGGTGGTAACTTGGATAAAGCCATTGCTAACTTCAAGCCAGATGCAGAAGCGGCGATTGACAAGAAAAAATAAGATAGGTGAGCTGTGATTCAATTCAATAATCAGGAACTGCAGGTTTCAGGCAAGATTGACGCTGACAATGCGCAGAACTATTACCTAGATGGTCTGCGTGTTATTCAGTCACAGGACAAGTTTCCTGTGGTAGTTAATTTGGCTGGACTTGAGCAGGGTAGTACTTTGACTTTGGCAGTTCTGGTGCGCTGGTTGCGCCAAACTCCGCAAGCACGAGGGCTAGAGTTTAAAGCAGTCCCTGAAAAAATGATGAAGATCATTCAGGCCTGTCATTTGCAGGATGATTTACAGATCATTCAGTAAATAAAAAAGCACCGAAAGGTGCTTTTTTATTGTTTTTCAAATAAGCATGAATCAGATGAGGAGCGTTTCTTGCACTTCGCTTTAAAAGCAGTGCTTTAAAGCTCGCTCAAATCCACTTCTTCCATCTAAAGTAAATCAATGGCCCAATCAGGAAGCCCATAATAATAATGTTCACCATCACAAAGCTCATCGAACCTTGAGCGAAGGGCAAGACATCAGTGTTCATCCCGTAAATACTGGCAATTAGCATGGGGGGCGCGAGCATACTTGGTAAAATCGAGAAGCGACGGATCGTATCATTCTGTTCAGTGTTAATGAATCCGGACGTGGTATCCAGCAAGAAGCGGACTTTCTGGAACAGGAAGGCATCATGCTCGACCAGTGAGCGGACGTCTTCACTGAGTTCTCGAATATCCGCATCATAAATATGACTGCCTAAGGCACGTGGACGTGACAGGAAGGTAAGTACACGGCGTAAATCGATCAGACAGAGCTGAGCTTTTCCGAGCATATCTTCCAGTTGAGCCAGACGGGTAATCATGTCGTCCAGATCCAGGATCTGTTCACGATGCCGGTTATTCAGAACTTCGGTTGAGTATTTTTCCAGATCCTTATGTACGTCTTCCAGAATATCGGCCAACTCATCCAATTTAGCTTCGAGCAAACCCAGCAGAATCCAGGTTGGATCTTTATAGTCAATATCATAATCATTGCGACGCGCACGGGCACGAAAGGCCCGGAAAGCTACCAGCTTTTCACCACGCAGGGTAAAGAGCCGGTCCTTATGCAAAATGAAAGCGACTGTCTGAACCGTCGCGAGGATGCTGGCATCATCCTCATGTTCACTTTCGACCTGATAATTTTTATTTTTCGTTAAGAAATAGGTACTGATGTGCAAAATACCGTCATCATCACGGTAAAATCGGGCACTCGAAGAAATATCTTCCAGAGATTTTAAGGTGGGCAGGTTTTGCTCATAGGCATCCAGAATCCATTGCTGTTCTTCCTGTGAAGGCGCAATTAAATCTATCCAAACCAGTTCCGGATGCAGGTCGAAATCACCATTGATGGTGGCATCTTCTAGGCTACCGCGCTCTGTGGCGTAAAAGGCTTCAAGCATGCTGTCTTTTCTCCCTTGCGCAGTATGTTAATCTAAATGTGTGTATTTTAGACAAGGAATTGAATAAAAACACTGATTGTGCAGTTATTTTTGAAAAAAAACTCTCAGGCGCTGCCTGCGTACTATATACCGGCAATGCAATGGTGAAAATGATGAATTCTATCGCAATTTTCTGTGGCTCAGCGCTAGGTTCTGAACCTGGTTATAAACAAATTGCCGAAAAGGTAGGCCAAGCCCTGGCAAAAAGACAGCAAACACTGATTTATGGTGGTGGTCGTTCCGGATTAATGGGCATTGTAGCAGATAGTGCCCTGGCTGCAGGGGGCGAGGTCATTGGTGTCATTCCAAGACCCTTGGTGAATCGTGAATTGGCGCATCCGCATATTACCAAGCTGTATGTGGTCGATAATATGCATGAGCGTAAGACCAAAATGTCAGAACTCTCCGATGGTTTTATTGCCATTCCGGGTGGGGCGGGAACGCTCGAGGAAATTTTTGAGCAATGGACTTGGGCTCAGCTCGGGATTCATAAAAAACCTTGTGCTTTTCTCAATGTCGATGGCTTTTATGATGATTTGCTTAAATTTATTCAGATGACCACGGACAAGGGTTTTACCAAGCCACGTTTTACTGAATCCCTGATCGTGAGTGATGACTTCGAAGAAATTTTACAGAAATTTCAAGACTACCAGCCGCCTGAAGCAAAATGGGGTATGGTCGATCAGGAAGATCTCGTAAAATAAGTGTTTTCCACTTGATCGTTCCGAATTCATGAAAATTATTACCGTCGCAGCTGCCATTATTTTGAATTCAGATCAGCAGCTGCTGGTGGTTCGTAAGAAAAATACTGACTGTTTTATGCAAGTGGGTGGCAAGCTGGAACCGGATGAAACACCTGAACGCACCATGCTACGTGAAATTCAGGAAGAAATTGGCTGTCAGGCTGAGATTCAGCAATTTATCGGGCGTTTTGAAACTCAAACTGCCAATGAACCGGATCATCAACTGGTCAGTTATGTTTATCTGATGCAATTAGATGGGGAACCACATATTGAAGCTGAGATTGCCGAGATGAAATGGGTGGACCTGAATCAGAAAGATGTGAAACTTGCACCATTGACTACAGAAATTGTCATACCTTGGGTTAAAAAGAACTTATTGGTACAAGCCTGATTTAAAGTTTGGCTCCTGCTAGACAGGCGGCGTAAATCTGCTGGCAGCCCAGTTTTTCTAGTTGCTGGCTTAAAGCTCGAATTGAGCTACCTGTCGTGACCACATCATCAATAATTAAAACCTTACGATAACGGACTTTTGAAGAGATAGTGACCCTGAACTGGGCTTCAATATCTTCGATACGTTCCAGACGGCTTAAACCTTTTTGTGAATGTTGCTTAAGCCTTTCAATGGGCTGCCAGACGGGAACTTGCAAGTGTTTAGCTACATGCTTGGCCAGCAACAAAGATTGATTATAGCCACGTTCAACTAGCCGTTCTGTTGAAATCGGCATAGGCACCACTGCACTGACTTTAGGAAATTTTAAGGTTAGTAATGCACCTGCCAATAATGGTTCCAGATGCAGCTTCTGCTCATATTTAAATAATTGAATCAGGCGATCCATCGGGTAGGCATAGTCACATGCCACTTGAAACTGCATTTCCTGACGCTGAATAGTCTGATGTGCCCAAGGTAACTGTTGCCAGCAATCCTGACAGACGGAATACAGGTTTTGATAATCTGTCTGGCATAGTTGACAAGGCTGTAAACGATTCAGCCAGTGTTTTCCCTGTTGGAGCAGCTTAAACATAGGCATAGCGTGGAGCCTCGGGTAGCCAGCGTTTTAATAAGGCATCCGCCTGTTTCGGATAATCTTTTAGCATCTGCTGGGCGACATAATGGGCCTGATTCAGCAAGTGATCATCACGTTCCAGCTTGGCTACACGGAAACCCATATCACCAGTCTGTTTGGTTCCTAATAATTCACCCGGACCACGTAATTCCAGGTCTTTCTCGGCAATGATAAAACCATCATTGGTTTCGCGCATGATACGCAGACGTTCCTGACCATTTTGTGACAATGGATTTTTATAGAGCAGGGCACAGAAACTGGCTTTGGCACCACGACCCACCCGACCACGCAGCTGATGTAGTTGTGACAGGCCAAGCCGTTCGGCATTTTCAATCACCATAATCGAAGCATTCGGGACATCAACACCGACTTCGATCACAGTTGTAGCAATGAGTAGCTGCAGTTTATTGTCTTTGAATTCCTGCATGACTGCCTGTTTTTCATCGGCTTTCATTTTGCCATGTACCAGACCGATATTCAGTTCAGGGAAGCGTTCCTTGATCTCGGCAAAGGTTGCTTCTGCGGCTTGAGCATCCAGAGTTTCCGACTGTTCCACCAAAGTACAGACCCAATAAGCCTGTTTACCTTCAGCACAATTCGTGGCAATCCGTTGCAGAACCTCTTCGCGACGATCCAGCGGAATGGTCACAGTCTGGATCGGAGTACGACCCGGTGGCAATTCATCAATAATCGAAGTATCCAGATCGCCATACGCCGACATAGCAAGCGTGCGTGGAATCGGGGTTGCGGTCATCACCAATTGATGCGGCGACATGCCATCCAAGCCTTTATTTCTCAAGGCTAAGCGTTGATCGACCCCAAAACGATGCTGCTCATCAATAATTACTAAGCCCAGTTTGGCAAACTCGACATTTTCCTGAAACAGGGCATGTGTGCCCACCACCAGATGCGCGCTACCATCACGGATCACTTGCTCTGCTGTAGTACGCGCTTTACCTTTCTGCTTGCCGGAAAGCCAGGCGACATTTAAACCGAGTGGTTCGAACCAGCGCTTGAAGTTGAGGTAATGCTGTTCGGCCAGAATTTCAGTTGGCGCCATCAGCGCGACTTGCCAGCCTTCTTCTAGGGCATGACAGGCTGCTACGCCGGCAACCAAGGTTTTTCCTGCACCCACATCACCCTGCACCAGACGTAGCATCGGTTTATTCTGTTTCAGGTCTATGGCAATTTCTTTGGATACACGTTTTTGCGCACCGGTCATTTCGAAAGGTAAACCGGCCAAAAGCTGTTTGGCATAGGTTTTACTCGGGGAAAATGAAGGGGCTTCAATCTGCTGAATAAAGGCACGCCGAGTCAGTAAACTGATTTGATGTGCCACCAGTTCCTCAAAAATCAGACGCTGCTGTGCCGGATGTGAGCCTTGAGTGAGCTGCAACATATTGGCGTCCAGCGGTGGATGATGAATATATTCCAGTGCCTGCTTCAGGCCATAACCATTGCTAAATTTTTGTGGCAACAGTTCAGGCAGATCATCGCTATGCAGCTCTAGTGCCTGTTTAATATATTCCCGCAGCTTGGGCTGAGTCAGTCCTTCGGTTGCCGGATAGATCGAGGTGAGTTGGGTATGGGGTAGAGGTGTATGTTCAGTAATGACTTGCAGCTCTGGATGATACATTTCCAGACCACGGGCGCCGACTCGCACTTCACCAAAGACTCTTAAACGGTTACCGAGCTTGCAGCGATCGGTAATGCCTTTATAAATATGATAAAAGCGCAAAGTGACTTTGCCAGAATCATCATCCAGTAACACTGCCATAGACTTGCGTTTACCGGGTGGGAAATCAACCCCTTTCACGATACCTTCCAGCAAATAGCTGCGTCCCACCGTTAATTGATTCATGGGAATGATCGTGCTACGGTCTTCATAGTCACGTGGTAGATGAAAAAGCAAATCATCAGTATTAAAGATATTTAGTTTTTCGAGTAAAGCAGCGGCGGCATTGCCAACGCCTTGTAACTGATGGACTGCAGCCATGTCCCCTCAACCAGGTCTGTGATTCGGTGTCGAATGCATATTTTATTTATTGGTTATGGTAAAACATCCGAGCGGGTAGCTAAACAATTATTTGAGCAAGGTCATCAAATTAGCACAATTAGCCAAAGTCCCAAAACAGATTCATTCGCAACTCATCTGATTCAGGATGTACACACTCTGGATTTAAGTGCAGCCGCTCCGATTGATTGGGTCTATGTGTTACTTAGCCCAAAACTGAGGGGGGTCGAAGCCTATCAGCACATTTATCTGGATTCGGTTCAGCCAATCATTACTGCCTTGAAATCCCATCCGGTAAAAAGAATGGTGGTGGTTTCATCAACCCGGGTTTATGGACAGAATGCAGGTGAAAGCGTGGATGATGAAACTGAAATTCATCCGAATGATGCTCAAGGTGAAATTCTGCATCACATGGAACAGGCGTATCTCGCGGCTTATCCTGATCAATGTACCATTATCCGCCCAAGTGGGATTTATGGGACTTCTGTGGCACGTATGCAGAAAATGGCAACCTCAATGATCAGTTATCCAAATCTGCACTGGTCGAATCGTATTCATATTGAAGACTTATCACGTTTTCTAGCTCATATGATTCACGTGGAACATCCTGATTCTTCATATATTTTGACTAATAATCAGCCACAACTTTTGCATGAAGTCTTGCAATGGTTTCAGCAGCAGATGGGTTTGCCTATATTAAAAGTCGAAAGTGACAGGGTGACGGGTAAAAAGCTGTATGCCACAAGAATGGAAAAGATAGGCTTTGAGTTAGAGCATCAGGATTGTTTTCAGGATTATTTAGAGTTGATGAATAAGACTGATTTATAAATTTGGAAGTTCCTCCTCCCTCTGGGAGGAGGTTAGGAGGAGGGTTTTTTAAAATCACCTCTCCCTTGCGCAGCAGTGCTGCTTGTATCTTGATTGATATAGTGATTAGCTACCACTATACGCAAATTGTAGAGTTTGGAGTGCTGCTAAAATCTTAAATTTGAACCTGAGATAAAACCTACAATTTGCCCTTATCCCTCATACAACTCTGAACGGTAACTAAGCACTTTGATGCTGTATTCACAAGGTAAGATGATGGTTAATGGGATAAAAATCATAGCTTAAACTCAAGGAATATCACCATGATTATGCTAGGTATTGATGTCAGTAAAACCAAAATAGATTGTTGCATTTTCCCTCAAGGTTTGACTGGAAAAAGAAAAAATAAAATATTTACTAATACAGAAAGTGGCTTTGGCAGTCTGCTCAAATGGCTCATCACTCTTAAAATTGAACCTGATCAAGTGACAGCAATCATGGAAGCGACTTCGGTTTATCACGAGAATTTGGGATATTATCTATATGATGCAGGTGTAAAGGTTTGTGTGGCTAATCCTTCACGAGTAAGAGCCTTTGCCAAAGGCATGTCCATGCTAAATAAAACGGATAAAGCTGATAGTGAAGCTCTTTCACGTTATGGTTACACCGCAAAGTTAATCATATGGCAGCCTGAACCTGAAAATGTCAGATTATTAAAAGCTTTACTAGGCAGACGAGATGTCTATCTAGGTAGTCTATTGCAGGAAAAGAATCGACTTGAAAAGGCGCAGTCCACTCATACCTCCGTTGTTGTGATTAAATTACTTGAAGAGAATATTGAGTATTTAAATCAGCAACTTGAACATATTGATAAGTTAATAAATAATCACATAGATCAAGATCCAACATTGAAACAGGATTTGAAATTACTGCAAACTATTCCTTCAATCGGTGAACGATCAGGCTTATTACTGTTGGGGTTATTTCATTCGCACAAGTTTGAAAAAGCAAGTCAAGCTGCTGCATATGTAGGTTTGGTTCCAGTACATCAGTTGTCTGGCAGTTCAGTCAACAAGCAAAGTCACTTATCAAAAGCAGGTGACAGTAAAATACGCTCAGTATTGTATATGTCGGCATTAACAGCGATTAAATATAATCCACACATTGAAGCTTTATATCAACGATTATTAAGCCAGGGTAAAAATAAAATGTGTGCTTTAGGTGCTGCAATGCGCAAGCTTATACATCTGTGTTATGGCGTTTTAAAACATCAGACTGCCTATCAAAGAGATTATTTAGTGGTCGAATAATCTCAAAACCTGATTGACTACCAAGACGGTATCTCATCTCCTAAAAGGAGAGGGAATATTTATCATTTTTATTAATTCTCAAGCAAAAAAAGAGAGGCCAAAACCTCTCTTTTTCTTTAAGTAAACTTTACTTTTTCTTGCGTTTCGCACGTTTCTTGGCTTGTTCAGCCGCAACCGCATCTAGTGCTTCTTTCAACTCTTCATCGGTAAAGGAGGTGATGTGATGCAGCATTTGCAGCTTCACTTCATCCAGTACCAGATCTGCATACTGCGCAACATTGGTCAGCTGCTCATCATAGACAATGGCATTGTCTTCGTTGGTACAAATATAGCCTTTTTGCGTCAGAACCTTAATAAAGCTTTGGAATAAGGCTTTGTCAAAGAATTCTGGTGAGTTGAATTCATACAGTACAGAAAGACGTTGCCCCACCAGATGACTCAGTTCTTCCACCTGACGGGTTGAAATATTGCCTGGGCCACGCTGGGTGATCAAAGCCAGTGTCATATAGTAACGTTCCAGACTTTGGGTTACTGGAGCAGCCAGAACTTCAAGCTGGTGATGCGCTTCAGTATTCGGTGCTGGCGCTACCAGATTTTCACCATCTGCACTGATCAGATTGGTTGCAAGTAAAGCATCGATATAAGCATCAACATGTTGCTGAATTTCATCTTCTTTCCATTTCAGGAATAGCTCAGCTTTCAGGAATGGATAGAGTGTACTGCTAGCGTTGATCGCATCTTCACGGCGAATCATGCCATTGTGTTCTACCAGTGCCGCAATCAGGGACGGCAATACAAAGCTATGCACGATGTTATTACGGAAATAAGTCAGCAATACGGCCTGATTATCTTCAATGGCAATGATATCGCCCAGAACGTGTTTCACCCGTTTAATCAGCTTGAGCTTCATTGCATAGGCAATAATCTCTTTACCTGAAAGTGAGGTAATTTGCATACGCTCATCATAAGGTAAAGCCACCAGCAGATTACGGTAGGTATCCAGCTGCTTGATACAGATTTCTTCGTCCAGCGTATGTTTCGGTGTTGCCAATAAAATAAGTGACAGCAGTGAAACCGGATTCACCACGACTGCACGGTTGATATTTTCCAGAATGGCTTGGGCAGAACTGTTGACTGCGTCGGATACTGGCTGCGGAATCGGATCATCATTCTTTTCAATTTTGATATGTTCTGCACCATGCTGTTTCAGGATGTCATCCAGAAATACCGGTTCACCGAAGTTCAGATGGACCTTGCCAAAAATACGTTCAATTTTGCGCAAGGTTTTCAGGATGCCAAAAATAGATTCTGCTTCTTTCGGCTTGCCATTCATCTCACCGACATAAGTACCACCTTCCATCAGGCGTTCATAGCCGATATAAGTCGGAACAAAGACAATTGGCTTAGCTTTGCCACGTAAATGACCATGTACGGTCATCGCCAGCATGCCGGTTTTTGGTGGCAGCAGACGACCAGTACGTGAACGGCCACCTTCGATAAAGTATTCCAGTGGAGTATTACGCGACAGCACGCTATACAGATATTCTTTAAATACGGTGGTATAGAGTGCATTACCGCGGAAGGTACGACGGATAAAGAAAGCACCACCACCCCGTAAGATCTGACCCACAAATGGCATGTTCAGGTTATCGCCTGCCGCAATATAAGGCACCATCAGACCACGACGATAAATCACATAAGACAATAATAAATAGTCGATATGACTGCGGTGACAAGGCGTATAGACAATTTCATAATCTTTGGCCAGTTCACGCACGGTACTGAAATTATGTACTTCCACGCCGTCATAGAGCTGGGTCCATAAACGGGTCAGGGCTTTATCGGCGAAACGTACGGTAGAGTGAGAGTAGTCCGATACAATTTCATTCAGATAGCCAATCGCACGACGTTCTGCTTCCAGCATACTGATTTTGCTGCGGATGCTTTCATTACGAATAGCCGCCTGTACATCCGGAGATTTAATCAGGCCATGCATCACATTACGGCGGTCTGACAGGTCAGGGCCGAGGATCACTTCACGCTGTGCATCCAAATAGTCATTCAGACGGCTGACAATATAGGTCGCTGGCGCTGAATTTGGATAAGTTTCTTTGGCAAATTCCATGAGGGCGCGCAAAGATTGTGGCTCATGAAACTCCAGATAAGACTGGCGACCATGCAGACCGATATTGACCAGCTGTTTGACCCGGCTTGGCGTAGACCAGGTATCGGTAAATAAAAGCTTGAACCAAGAATCTTCTTTTTCAGGATCACGACCCCAAAGTACAGTCACCGGTACCAGTTCCACATCCAGTTCGGGATTTTTTTCTAGGACTTCAATCAGGCGTAACAGGCGTGGAGGAAAAGCATGTGGTGGTGAGCTAAGCAGATTATTCTCATCATGATGCTGCAGGAACAGAACCGAAGCCTTTTCCTTGCTGTCACCAATCTGTAGAGGATCGAGCGCAGGTGGCATATTTAAACGGCGAGTTTCTGCATCAACTACCAATGCATTACTGCGTGAATGATTCTGCAAGATATAGCAGACGATTTTCTGCTGTGCTGCCGGAGTCTGGTCAGCAGTAGGAGTTGTCACTTCACTTGGTACTTCCCCAAGAACATGCGGGGTGACCACAAGATCAAGTAGCTTACTTGAAAGCTTGCGATACATTTGACCAAAGCCACTCTTGGACATAGTTACTCCTAATTTTACTGACCAAAACTACAGAATTTCTGAGGGAATTTATTTTGATTGATTATAAAAACAAACAATATGTCATTTTCTGACAAATTCAATCGAAGTGGTTCAATTTTAGCGCGAAAGCAGATGTTTTTCCTAGTAAGTTGCAAGATCAGTTGACAGAACAGTCAATCAATCTTTAGAAGATTGCTTGGATTTTATGGCAGAATATTCAGAATAAATTGTATAGATTTATTTCTACACTTCTGGATCTTGCCAATATCACACAGGTTGCTTATGAATGCCTTAACACAGGAACTGGTCGAGCTGCTCAGTTTAGAAAAGTTAGAAGAAAATATTTTCCGGGGAATTAGCCGTAATCTGGTAGGCAAGCGCGTATTTGGTGGGCAGGTTCTGGGACAGGCCCTACGTGCTGCCTCTTATACCACAGATCGTCCTGCGCATTCACTGCATGCCTATTTCCTGTTTGGTGGCGATGTCAATGCACCGATCATTTATGAAGTGGACCGTATCCGTGATGGTAAAAGTTTCGTCAGCCGTCAGGTTCGCGCCATTCAGCATGGCCGTACCATTTTCATGTGTATGGTTTCCTTTGCGCATCAGGAAGAAGGTCTGAACTATCAGATTTCAGAACCTGAGTATCCACCAGCAGAAAGCCTGAAAAATGAAGCAGAGCTCACCCGGCAGATTATTGAATTTATTCCGGAAAATGTGCGTGCGTCTTTCATGCGTGACCGTCATGTCGAAATTCGCCCTGTAATGCCAGTGAATCCATTCCAGCCGCAACCGGAAGCGCCAAATTATGCGCACTATATCCGTACTCATGGAAAGATCGCTACAGAAGTGGATGAAATTTCCTTGCATCAGGCGATTGCTGCTTTCTATTCGGACTTTACCCTAATGACCACAGCGCTGCGTCCGCATGGTTTAAGTTATCTGTCTCCAAGCTTGCAATGTGCCAGTATTGATCATGCCATGTATTTCCATAAACCATTCCGGGTAGATGAATGGATGTTATACGACATGGATGCTACTCAAAGTGCCAGTTCACGTGGTCTGAACTTTGGCCGCATGTGGCAAAATGGTGAGCTGGTCTGCAGTACCACACAAGAAGGCCTGATCCGTTTACGTGAAATTGAAACTCAATAAAGCATACTTTTAATTTAAATAAAGCCGGATCTCAGATCCGGCTTTATACATTTTTAAGCACGGCTCTTTATAAAAAATTACTCGATTCTCCAGTACTTGCATGGCATAGTGCCTTTAAGATCAATATTAAAAATGCATGTAAAATGAGCTTAAATACGCAGATTTTAATTGCCGCCGTATTGGGGGTACTGTTTGGATTTTTACTGACTTTATTTCCGCAAAGCACATTTTTTGATGTCGGCCTGTACGGGATTGGAATTGCCAGCAGCCTTTTTATTGGCCTGCTGAAAATGATTTTGATTCCCCTGATTTTTACCTCAATTGTGGTTGGGGTCTCTAATCTGCAGGCGGGGGGGCAGCTGAGTCGAACCTGGAAAATTACTTTGCTGTGCTGTGTGACCACCACCTCATTGGCACTGATTTTAGGGCTAACCTGTGCGCATCTATTTAATGTGGGGAGAGGTGTGGATGTGGTGATGTTTCAGGATGCTATGGCTCAGCATCAGATTCCTGATACTTTAACGCCGTCGTCTTTCTTTACTAATTTTATTCAGAATACCCTGATCAATCCCTTTAAGGCCTTTGCTGATGGCAATGTTTTGGCCGTTGTGATTTTTGCTCTGTTTATCGGTGTGGCGCTGGTCGCAGGTGGAGACAGCTTCCGTACTGTGCGTAAGCTGAGTCACCAGTTTTTTGACATCATGATGTTGATGATTGGCTGGATCATGAAACTGGCACCGATTGGGATTTTTGCATTACTCGCCAAGTTAATTGCCACTGAAGATATTTCAGTGCTGAGCCGTCTGGCCGAGTTTGCGGCAGTGGTGACAGGCACTACAATTTTCCACGGAATAGTGGTGTTGCCGTTATTGCTATGGATCTTCGGAAAAATGAATCCGCTGACCTTTTTTAAAGGCACCCGTAGTGCATTAATTACTGCCTTTGCCACCAGCTCCAGTTCGGCAACCATGCCGATTTCTTTAAAATGCGCGCAGGAGAACCTGGGCGTACGTCCGCAAACAGCCGGTTTTGTGATTCCTCTTGGCACGCAGCTGAATATGGATGGAACGGCACTTTATGAAGCTGCAGCAGCTTTGTTTATTGCCAATCTGATGGGGCTGGATTTAACCTTAGGTCAGCAGCTGGTGGTTTGTGCCACGGCAATGATTGCGTCCCTAGGTGCACCGGGCATTCCAAGCGCCGGCATGGTCACCATGATCATGGTACTGCAATCAGTGGGTTTACCTGCTGAAGCGATTGCGATTCTACTTCCGATTGACCGTCTGCTGGATACCGTACGTACAGTAGTAAACGTGCAGGGCGATATGATGATTAGTGTGGTGGTAGATCGACATACCCGCGAGCCTGAAGTGCCGGTTTAATCTTTGTCTAATTCAGCTTTATCTAAGTCCGGATTCCAGACAATTTCCCAGAGATGACCATTGGGATCCTGAAAATAACCTGCATATCCGCCATAAAAAGTCGTGTGTGCAGGTTTAATAATTTTAGCGCCGGCACGTTCAGCCTGTGCCATTGCCTGGTCGACTTCTAAGGGACTATAGACATTATGCCCCAGAGTCATTTGCGTCGGACAGATTGGGCTTGGCTCCAGACCGGTATCTTGCTGGATATTACGCTGTGGCCATAAGGCAAGCTTAAGACCAGGTTGTAATTGAATAAAAGCCACCGCGCCATATTCAAACTCTTCACCCATAATTCCTTCACTGGGAAAACCCAGTCCATCACGGTAAAAGCGTAGTGAAGCTTCCAGATCGAGCACACCGAGGGTAATCACAGAAATCCGTGCTTGCATAAGTCCCTCCTGATTATGATTGTTATATTTCTATCTTAGGACAAATAAAAAGCAGGGAAGCGATCCCTGCTGTTAGAAATTGTAATAACAGGCAAGCTTAAGCGACTTTGAGAGTAGCGCGTTTGGCTGCCTGTGAATGGTTGAGATAATGCAGCGCATCATCGGTACTGCCTTCATGCACCGGATCATACCAAGGCATTAAATAACCGAGCTGTTGGGATACTAACCACAGCGGGTTAGGCAGAAGGCGGTTATCTGACTGGGAAATACGCAACCATTCTTTCCAGATCCAGGGTTTATATACGGCTGGCTTATACTGCTTGAAACGTGAATCCTGCGATAACAGATGTGCAGCACCATCCACCCAAAGGCCAATTACACCAATAATGACCACCACACTTAGATAATAACGGGCAATATAGCCGCCACCTAGGTGACGATATAAATCAAAAGCCACACTACGATGTTCAATTTCTTCAGCACCATGCCATTTCACCAGATCCAGCATATTCGGATCAGCACCCAGACGTTCCCATTCAGTATTGTAGAGTGCGTATTTACCCAGGACACAGGTCATATGTTCTACTGTCGCAATGATACCGAGACGAAACAGATCCCATTGGTGTTCTAAGATTTTAGGAATTTTGAGACCGAATGGCTGATCGGCGAGCAGCTTGTTAAATAGGAAATGCATGATGTCCAGATTGCGCTGGATATCAATCTGACGTTCAGATAAATATTCTTTATTGGCTGAATTATGTGCCTGGGCATGCATGGCTTCCTGACGGATAAACGCCTGTACATCATGCTTTAATTTTTCGTCAGTGATCTGGGGGAGGACTTTGTTATATAAACGGCAGAACCAGAGTTCACCCGCGGGCAGAATATTATTAATTTCATTGACGAAGTAACTGGCAAAGGGCTGATCAGGAATCCAGTCGACTGGAGTGTCTTGCCATTCAAAGCTGACTTTGCGAGGCTGGATAAAATAGGAAATGGAAGAGCCAATTCTTGTTGTTTTGAAGCGCGAAAGTAAAGACATGGTGTGAATCCATCACTGCTTGATCAAGACAGTATGAAAAAAATATCCCGAATTGCGGCAGGCAATACGGGACATTCTTTTATCCGATGAAACACATTCGGCTTATTTTTGTGGATCCTGTTCGACAATCTTTGTTGGATCGGCTTCCACAGGCGCGTCCAGATCATTCAGTTCACTGGCACTGACTTCATGAGCGCTGTTGGTCTCATCTTCATCTTCTAATAATTCAATTGGTTCATCAGCTTCGTTTAAATCATGCATTGAAGCTTCAGGAATGCTGTCCAGATCAAATTCAGGTGCTTGATTCAAAGTGAAGTTCAAACGCCCGCCCATCACACTGGCCAGTTCTTCCAGACCTTGCTTGTTTAGAGAAGAAAACAGTTGAATCGAGAAATCCAGCTTCATCTTTTTCAGTTTGGCTTTCACTTCTTGTAGCGCTTTCGAAGCAGGGCCACGGTTCAGCTTGTCGGCTTTGGTCAGCAGCACATGTACGAATAATTTACGTGAATACGCCCATTCCAGCATCATCACATCAAAGTGTTGTAGCGGATGACGGATATCCATCAGCAACACCAGACCTTGCAGGCTCTTGCGGTGAATCAGATAGTTTTCCAGTTCTTTCTGCCAGACAATTTTCATGGCTTCTGGGACCGCTGCATAGCCATAACCCGGTAAATCGACCAGACGCTGATCCGGATTGCCAAGGCTAAAGAAGTTGATCATCTGGGTACGGCCTGGTTTTTTGGACGCACGGGCCAACTGTTTCTGATTGGTCAGGGCATTGATGGCACTCGATTTACCCGCATTGGAACGGCCAGCAAAAGCCACCTCATAACCGGTATCTTCTACACACAAGCTGAGCTTGGGTGCACTCATCAGGAACTCAGCTTTGCGTAACCAGTTGAGGGCTTGTACCGAATATTCAGTAATGGCTGGATCGACCTTTTTTTCATAGCTGATCTTTTGCTTTGGGGCATTTGATGCCTTACTGTTTTTCGACTTTCCTCTGCTGTGATGCATGGCTCAACTTCAATGACTAATTATACAAGAAGCTATTATAAAGGAAGTCGGGCGGGCAAGCGAACTTTAGAATTGCCCAATAGAATAAGGGTATTAGAGATTGATCAGGCTAATTGGTGACTGGATACTAAAATGTTCCTTGGTCGGTTCAACGACATCACCCAGAATATATTGATCCAGACTGGTGTAGAACTGCTCCACAGCCTGATCCAGAATGCCTTTTAATCCGCAATTGGTACGTAATACACAGGGTGGATCATTACATTCCACAATCTGGTTGTCACGTTGCAGAATACGCACAATCTGTCCTAGCTGAACTTTCAGGGCAGCCGGATTAAGACGGATTCCACCGCCTTTACCGCGAGAGGTAATCAGCCAGTCCTGTTTCGCCATAAAGTAGACAATTTTCATGGCATGGTTCTGTGAAATCTGTAAGCGCTCCGCCAACTCGGCAATCGTATAAGGCAGATCACGGGGTTGTGCAACATACATCAGTATGCGCAGCGCATAGTCAGTAAATTTATTCAGTTGCATGATAATACTGATGTTTTTGATGAAAAAATTAGGGTTAGTCTAGCATACCAGACTAACCCTCTGTTTTTATTTTAAGCTGAAGAAGCAGTTAGTGGCGTACACCACCTGTGCCAAAGGCTTCGCTATGAATGTTCTCAGCAGGGATTCCGCGAGCGACAAGCGCCTTTTGCTGTTCAGCCATAAATGGCATTGGGCCACAGAGATAGTAGTCTGCATTGGCTGGTAATAATGCGCTATCTACAGTGCTTAAGTCCAGTCGACCGGCAACATCATAATCCTCGCCCAGTTTATCGCTTGGGTGCGGGAATTCATAAGCAGTCATTGTGCTTAAACGTGGATATTTGGCTTTCAGGTCATGAATATGCTGTTTCATCGCATGAACCTGTTTGCTACGGCAGGCATGGATGAAAGTCACAGGTTGTGGCATGTCCAGAGTCACCAGCTGGTTTAGCATGGCCACCATTGGAGTCAGGCCTACACCGCCACTGATAAACACATTACGTTTGTTCGGATCGATCAGGTAGAAGTTACCTGTTGGTGCAGAGACTTCAATTTCTGAACCTTCTGGAAGGCTATGTAAAGTATTCGATACCCAGCCTGGAACCATGTCGCCTTTCTGATCTTCACGTTTCACGGAAATACGCAGGTAATCCGCTTGTGGGCAAGTTGACAGGGTGTATTGGCGTGGCTGTCTCAGGTTCAGCTCAGGTACAAATACACGTACTGAAATGTATTGGCCGGCTTCATATTTTGGTAATGGACCGCCGTCGACTGGAGCCAGGTAGAAAGAAGTGATTTCGTCACTTTCCACGACTTTCTTGGCAATCTTGAAGTTGCGCCAGCCTAACCAGCTGCCTTTAGTCTGTTCATGCTGGTCGTAAATCACTTTTTCAGTTGCAATGAACAGATCCGCCAGTTGACCGTACGCTGCAGCCCAAGCATCAATCAATGGATCATCCATCGAAATGTTCAGCACTTCACTGATCGAATGCAACAGGTTTTCCCCAACAATACCGTAATCCGGTGCCTTAATGTTTAAGCTCACGTGTTTATGTGCGATCAGCTCAACCACGGGTAACAGCACAGATGGATCTTCGATATTTTCAGCATAAGCCAGAACCGCACCTGCCAAGGCTTGTGCTTGAGCTCCACTGCGTTGATGTCCCATGTTAAAGGTTTCTTTCAAATCAGGATTATTGCCTAGCATGCGGTTATAGAAATAACCGGTCAGGGCAACCCCATTTTCACGAAGTACAGGAACAGTGGCTTTTACAAGGTCAATTTGCTGTGGAGTCATAGCTGATCTCTCATGGCTGTTATTTATAAGATGTATTTAGAATACATCTTATAAAATGCTTTTACAATATAGTAAAAGCATAAAACCATAAAAAAATTATGGGATATAAAAATATCCCATAAAAATGATGTTTTCGATCGGAGAAAGGAAGGTTATTTGCGCCCGAAGAGGGAACCTAATAGACCACGCACAATTTTCTGTCCGGTACTACCACCAAGACTACGTGCTGCACTTTTGGCAAAGGTACCCACAATATCCTGAGTAAGTTTTTCACGTTGCTTGGCTGCACGCTCAGCTTCTTTTTGCTGTTCACGTGCCAAACGTTCCTGTTCCTTGGCTTGCTGTTTAGCCAGAGCTTCCTGTTCTTTGGCCTGTTGCTTGGCAAGTTCCGCAGCTTGAGCCTGCTGCTGAAGTTCCAGTACTTTTTGCTGCAGCATCTCATGCGCACTGTCACGGTCAACTTCCTGCTCATAAATACCAGCGACAATGCTTTGCTGCATCAGTGCTTTACGTTCTTCTGGTGTAATCGGGCTAAAAGAAGAATGTGGTGGCATGATCCAGCCACGTTCAACCATCTGTGGAGTCCCTTTTTCATCCAGACAGCTAATCAGCGCTTCACCTACAGCAAGTTCAGTAATCGCTTCCTGTACTTTAAATTCTGGATTGGCACGGAAGGTATCCGCCGCCGTTTTGACTGCCTTCTGGTCTTTAGGTGTGAAAGCGCGTAAAGCATGCTGAATACGGTTGCCGAGTTGTCCTAATACGCTTTCAGGTAAATCCAGTGGATTCTGGGTGACAAAATAAATCCCCACACCTTTGGAGCGGATCAGACGCACCACCTGTTCAATCTTTTCCTGCAGGGCGGGGCTGGCATTATCAAAGAGTAGGTGGGCTTCATCAAAGAAGAACACCAGTTTCGGTTTGTCCAGATCACCCACTTCTGGTAACTGTTCAAATAACTCTGACAGCATCCATAGCAGGAAAGTGGCGTACAACTTCGGTGTATTCATCAGCTTGTCGACAGCCAGCAAATTGATATTGCCGCGGCCTTGGCTATCCGTTTGCAGGAAATCCATCAGGTCGAGTGCTGGCTCGCCAAAGAATTTATCCCCGCCTTGATCTGCAAGTGCCAATAAATTGCGTTGAATCGCACCGAGGCTGGCGGGGGAGAGATTGCCATATTCCGCTTTAAAGTCTGCAGCATGTTCGCTGACATAGCTGAGCATGGCTTTCAGGTCTTTAAAATCGATCAGTAACAAGCCCTGATCGTCGGCAATTCGGAAGACTGCCGAGAGAACGCCTTCTTGCGTGTCATTCAGGTTCAGGATGCGGGCAAGCAAGAGTGGCCCAATTTCAGAAATCGTAGTACGGACCGGATGGCCTTGTTCACCAAACAGATCCCAGAATACGACCGGCGAAGCTTCAAAAGGAATCGAATCAATATTCAGACTTTTAATACGTTCATCAAACTTAGGATTACTTTCGCCTGGCTTGGCCAGGCTGGAAACATCGCCTTTGGCATCGGCAAGGAACACGGGTACACCAATGCGAGAAAAGTTTTCTGCCAAAACTTTCAAGGTTACCGTTTTGCCGGTTCCGGTCGCGCCGGCAATCAGTCCGTGACGGTTGGCAAGCTGTGAGTGCAGTACAATATCTTGCGTAGTATCACTGGTTTTTTTTGCAATAATGATTGGTATACCCATAAATTTTCCTGTTGTTATTTATTCATTTTTAAGTTTTTTCATTTCTTGTAGTGCATGCTGAATATCTTCAATCAGATCTTCGGGATGTTCCAGACCAATACAGAAACGAACCAGAAAACCCTCCTTCAAATGTGAATGTTCAAGCACACGCATTTCTTTTAAGTTATATAGCATGACCAGACTGACAGGACCACCCCAGCTAAAGCCAAGCTTAAACAGTTTTAAGCTGTCACAGAAATTGCGAATATCTTGCAACTTGTAGTTATTGTCAAAAATTACGCTGACCACTCCGGCACTGTGTCCTTGCTTGCAAATTTCTTTCCAGTTTTTATGGCCAGCATTGTCAGTATCAGCCGGATGTAAGACCTGAACAAATTCTGGTTGCTGTTTGAGCCAGTCTAATAAAGTTAAGCAGCTTTGTGATTGATGTTCATATCGGAGTTGCATCGATGCCAAACTTCGTTGTACCTGAGCGACATCATCACCTGATACTGAAATACCCTGAATGGCATGCGCACGGAACAACTTGTGGTGCAGTTCTTTATTGCGCGTAACCACTGAACCCATCAGGATATCACCGCCACCACTTGGATATTTAGTCAGGGCATGCACGGTCATATCGACACTTAAGTGTTCATTGCCAAAATCAAAAGCATTAAAGGCAAGACCTGCACCCCAGGTATTATCAAGCGCAGTGAGAATGTTGTTAGCTTGAGCTTTCTTGACCAAGCGACTTAAATCGGGAAATTCTAAAGTCACGGAACCCGCCGCTTCAAGCCAAAGTAGTTTGGCTTTTTCCGAGGGCTGAAAAGTATCCGCATCTATCGCATTATAGACTTTGACCTGAATACCATAGCGGGTTTCTAGATTGCGTAGATGTTCCATGTTTGGACTATAGATATTATCTGCAACCCACACTTCATCGCCCTGGCTTAAAAAACAAGAATTCACGAGATTAATCGCGGATAAACCACTCGGTGCCAGCAAACAATATTGACCACCTTCGATCTGGGCAATGCTATCGCCTAAGGTAAATGTCGTCGGTGTACCATGCGTGCCATAGCTATAGTCATAGTCATCAGTCCAGTGGCGATTAAATAGGGCATCAGTATTGTTAAAGATGATGGTGGATGCACGAAACAGGGGAGGTTGAATACTGGAAATATATTGCGGGGCCTTTCGTGGTGCATGAATCAGCGCTGTTTGAGGATTTTTTTTCACGTGAATGCTCTTAAATGTAATCAAATATTGCTTTAGCTTAAGAGAATCTCATTATTGCTGCCAGTTATGTTGTGAAATGTTGAAAAAATTGACATTGCTAAAAAGTTGGCTTCATTTTTGCAAAACCTAAAATCAGAGAGCTACAACAAAAGGTTTAGGCGCATGAAGTCGCAGTTAAAAGTACATTATTTTCAGCATATTGCTGGCGAGGGTTTTGGTAGTTGTATTGATTTTTTAAAGCAGCATCAGGCGCAAATTACTGCGACTGAATTCTTTGCTTTACCCGTCGATCGTCCACTGGATATTGAAGCTTTGCCATCAGTCGATGAAGTTGATTTACTGATCATCATGGGAGGCACCATGAGTGTCAATGATGAGGCAAATTATCCATGGCTCAAGATCGAAAAACGCTGGTTACGCCGTTATCTTTCTCAAGGCAAACCGGCGATTGGCCTATGTTTAGGTGGGCAGCTGATTGCCAATGCCTTGGGTGCGGCCGTCAGCCGTAACCAGGAGCAGGAGTTAGGCTGGACCACGGTACGCAAAGTCGCGCATGTACCCGAGGATTGTTTTAATTTACCTGAACAGTTTGAAATTATGCAGTGGCATAGTGAAACCTTTGAACTGCCTAAAGGGGCAATTCATCTGGCAGAAAATGAAGCCTGTCGTAATCAGATGTATCAACTCGGCAAGAATGTATTGGGGTTCCAGTTTCATCCGGAAATCACCCCGGAAACTTTAAAGCTGTTTTTGGAAAATGAAGAAGAAATTTCACAATTTTCTGGAAAATATGTACAGGACATACAACAACTGAAAAGAACAACCAAAAATAATTTTATCCAAGGAAATCAAATACTAAATCAAGCTATTCAGTATGTTTTGGAAAAAACAGCCTAGTGAGTAAAAAATAAACAATTGATTTCCCGAATAAATTGAAATACAGCAAGAAAAACCGTAAAAGGGATTTGCTTATGCAATAAATAATGGCTATAATAAGCGACCCTTCGAGAGGAAGGGGGTTAACTGCGAAGAAAGTAGTTAACTATCGTTACAGTCGTGGCATCGATCACGACCTTAGTGATATTTCACTGCTCTTGACACTTGCCTTAAAATAGTGGGGTGAGATGCGTCAAGAGTGATTCTTTATATATTTGGCTTGGAGTTAACTGGTATGTCTAACCAGAGAATTCGTATCCGTCTTAAGTCTTTTGATCACCGTCTTATTGATCAATCAGCTCAAGAAATCGTAGAAACAGCAAAACGTACTGGCGCACAAGTTTGTGGTCCAATTCCAATGCCTACACGCATTGAACGTTTTAACGTTTTAACATCACCACACGTTAACAAAGATGCGCGTGACCAATACGAGATCCGCACTTACAAACGTTTGATCGACATCGTTCAACCTACAGACAAAACTGTAGATGCATTGATGAAGTTAGATCTTGCAGCTGGTGTTGATGTTCAGATCGCATTGGGTTAAGGCTTTCGGGTTAATTAACGCTCTAAGTTAATTAGGCCGCTTTTTTAGAGGTTTATGCACATGGCTATTGGTTTAGTCGGTCGCAAGTGCGGTATGACACGTATCTTTACAGATGCTGGTGTTTCTGTGCCTGTTACAGTGATTGAGGTTGATCCTAACCGCATCACTCAAATCAAAACGCTTGAAACTGATGGTTATCAAGCGATTCAAATCACTACTGGTGAACGTCGCGAATCTCGCGTAACTAACGCTCAGAAAGGTCACTTCGCGAAAGCTGGTGTTGCTGCTGGTCGTCTGGTTCAAGAATTCCGCGTTTCAGAAGCTGAGCTTGAAGGTCGTGAAGTTGGCGCTACTATCGGTGTAGATCTGTTCACAGTGGGTCAAATTGTTGACGTAACTGGTCAGTCTAAAGGTAAAGGTTTCCAAGGTGGTGTTAAGCGTTGGAACTTCCGTACTCAAGACGCTACTCACGGTAACTCTGTTTCTCACCGTGTTCTAGGTTCTACAGGTCAAAACCAGACTCCTGGTCGCGTGTTCAAAGGCAAAAAAATGGCTGGCCATTTAGGTGCTGAACGCGTAACTGTACAGGGTCTTGAAATTGTATCTATCGACGCAGAACGTTCAGTTCTAGTAGTTAAAGGTGCGATTCCTGGCGCTACTGGTGGCGACGTAACTGTTCGTCCTACGATCAAGGCCTGAGGGGAAATAACGTGAATTTAAATACTGTTTCCGGCTCTGCTGTTGAATTATCAGAAGTTGCGTTCGGTCGTGAATTTAATGAAGCTCTTGTACACCAAGTTGTTACAGCTTACTTAGCTGGTGGTCGTCAAGGTTCTAAAGCTCAGAAATCACGTGCAGACGTTTCTGGCGGTGGTAAAAAACCATTCCGTCAAAAAGGTACTGGCCGCGCTCGTGCTGGTTCTATTCGTAGCCCAATCTGGGTTGGCGGTGGTAAAACTTTTGCTGCTCGTCCACAAGACTGGTCTCAAAAAGTAAACCGTAAAATGTACCGCGGTGCTATGCAATGCATCCTGGCTGAACTTGTTCGTCAAGATCGCTTAGTTCTAGTTGAAGAGTTTGCTGTTGCAGCTCCAAAAACTAAAGAATTGCTTGCAAAACTTAACGACTTGAATGCTACTCGTGCATTGATCGTTACTGATGCTGTTGATGAGAACTTGTATCTAGCTGCTCGTAACCTTCCACACGTTGATGTGGTTGATGCGACTGCAATCGATCCTGTTAGCTTGATCGCGTTCGATAAAGTTGTTATGTCTGTAGCTGCTGCTAAGAAAATTGAGGTAGAACTCGGATGAACAACGAACGTTTATATCAAGTCCTGCAAGGACCTGTTTTCTCAGAAAAAGCACAAGTTTTAGGTGAAACTGCTGGTGTTCAAGTATTCAAAGTTGCACTTGATGCAAACAAGCTTGAAATCAAAAAAGCAGTTGAACAATTGTTTGGTGTAGAAGTTGTTAAAGTTAACACTACGATCACTAAAGGTAAAACTAAACGCTTTGGTAAAACATTAGGACGTCGTTCTGATGTTAAAAAAGCATACGTCACCCTGAAAGCTGGCCAAGATGTTGAAATGGCTGACTTGGGCGATGCCGCTGAAAGCGCAGCGGAATAAGGACGAAAACTATGCCTATTCAAAAATGTAAGCCAACGTCTCCAGGACGTCGCTTTGTAGAGAAAGTGGTTCATGATCACCTTCACAAAGGCGCGCCTTATGCTCCACTAGTTGAAGCTAAAAAACGTACTGGCGGCCGTAATAACAACGGTCACATTACGACTCGTCACGTTGGTGGCGGTCACAAACAACACTACCGTTTAATCGACTTCAAACGTAATAAAGATGGCATCCCAGCTGTAGTTGAGCGTATTGAATACGATCCAAACCGTACTGCGCACATTGCGTTGTTGAAGTATGCTGACGGTGAACGTCGCTACATCATCGCGCCTAAAGGTTTACGCGCTGGTGATTCAGTTCAATCTGGTAACGATGCTCCAATCCGTCCAGGTAACTGCTTGCCACTTCGCAACATGCCTATCGGTTCTACTCTTCACAACATCGAACTTAAAATCGGTAAAGGCGCGCAGTTAGCTCGTTCAGCTGGTACTTCTGTTCAGTTGTTGGGTCGTGACGGTTCTTACGCTATCGTTCGTCTTCGTTCAGGCGAGATGCGTAAAATTCATGTTGAATGCCGCGCTGTGTTAGGTGAAGTATCTAACTCAGAAAGCAACCTTCGCTCACTAGGTAAAGCTGGTGCATCACGCTGGCGTGGTGTTCGTCCTACCGTTCGTGGTATGGCGATGAACCCAGTTGATCACCCACACGGTGGTGGTGAAGGGCGTAACAAAGGTATTCAACCTGTAAGCCCATGGGGTCAAAAAGCTAAAGGGTACAAAACACGTACCAACAAGCGTACGACTAAGATGATTATTCGCGACCGTCGCGTTAAGTAACAAGTAAAGGAATCTGACAATGCCTCGTTCTCTGAAAAAAGGCCCATTCGTCGATGCGCACTTGTTCGCTAAGGTTGAAGCGGCTATCGCGGCTAATAACCGTAAGCCGATCAAAACTTGGTCGCGTCGTTCGATGATCCTCCCGGATTTTGTTGGTTTAACAATTTCTGTACACAATGGCCGTAACCATGTTCCAGTGATCATCTCTGAACATATGGTTGGACACAAGCTTGGTGAATTTGCACCGACTCGTACCTACCGTGGTCACGGTGTTGACAAGAAATCTAAACGTTAATAGGTGCTATGATGGAAGTAACTGCTAAATTACGCGGTGCCGCTATCTCGGCACAAAAAGCTCGTTTGGTTGCAGATCTTATCCGCGGCAAATCTGTTGCGCACGCTCTTAACATCTTAAACTTCAGCAACAAAAAAGCTGCAGTATTGGTTAAGAAAGCGTTGGAATCTGCAATTGCAAACGCTGAACATAATAACAGTTTAGATGTAGACGACCTTAAAGTTTCTACGATCTACGTTGATGAAGGCATGAGCCTGAAACGTATTATGCCACGTGCTAAAGGCCGTGCAGATCGTATTACTAAGCGTACTTGTCACATCACCGTTAAGGTAGGGGTTTGATATGGGTCAGAAGGTTCATCCAATCGGTATCCGCCTAGGTGTTGTGAAACGTCATAACGCTAACTGGTATGCGAGTCCGAAACAATACGCTGAATACTTGCTTAAAGATTTGCAAGTTCGTGAGTTTTTAACTAAAAAACTTAAGAATGCAATGATCAGCAATATTCTTATCGAACGTCCAACAGGCGCTGCTAAAGTAACTATTAGCACTGCTCGTCCTGGTATCGTAATCGGTAAAAAAGGCGAAGACATTGAGAAATTACAACGCGAATTAACATCTATTATGGGTGTTCCTGCGCAAGTAAGTATCAACGAAATTGATCGTCCAGACTTAGACGCGCGTCTAGTTGCTGAAGCTATCGCTTCTCAATTGGAAAAACGTGTAATGTTCCGTCGTGCTATGAAGCGTGCGGTTCAAAACACTATGCGTGCTGGTGCGAAAGGTATCAAAGTAGAAGTTTCAGGCCGTTTAGGTGGTGCTGAGATTGCTCGTACTGAATGGTATCGTGAAGGTCGTGTACCTCTACATACTCTTCGTGCAGATATCGACTACGCGACTATGCGTGCTGAGACTACTTACGGTACGATTGGTGTTAAAGTTTGGATCTTCCGTGGCGAGATCTTGGGTGGCATGAAACAAGTCATGAACCCAGCTCCAGCTGAAGAACGTCCAGCTAAACGCGGTCGCGGTCGTGGTGAAGGTCAAGAGCGTCGTGGTCGTCGCAATGATCGTTCTGCTGAAAAAGGAGAATAATCCATGTTGCAACCTAAACGTACTAAATTCCGTAAGGTGCAAAAAGGCCGTAACACTGGTCTAGCTCACCGCGGTAGCTCAGTATCTTTTGGTACTATCGCACTTAAATCAATCGAACGTGGTCAAATGACTGCACGTCAAATTGAAGCAGCGCGTCGTACAATTAGCCGTCGTATTAAACGTGGTGGTAAAATCTTTATCCGTGTATTCCCGGACAAGCCAATTACTTCTAAACCACTTGAAGTGCGTATGGGTAAAGGTAAAGGTTCTGTGGAATACTGGGTTTGCCAAATCAAACCAGGTAAAGTCTTGTACGAAATTGATGGTGTTAACGAAGACCTAGCTCGCGAAGCGTTCACGCTTGCTGCTGCTAAACTTCCGTTTAAAACCACTATCGTGACTCGGACGGTAATGTAATGAAAACTAAAGATCTACGTGAAAAGTCGGTAGAAGAGTTGACAGCTTTGCTTGATGAGCAACAGCTAAACCAATTCCGTCTTCGTATGGCGAAAGCAACTGGTCAATTGGGTAAATCGCACGAAGTGCAATTGACTCGCAAGACTATTGCTCGTATCAAGACCCTCCTTACCGAAAAACAGGGGAACGGACAATGAGTGAAAATACAGTCCGCACGTTAACAGGCAAAGTAGTAAGCGACAAGATGGAAAAATCTATCGTTGTTCTTATCGAACGCCGTGTTCAACACCCGTTGTATGGCAAATCAATCCGCCGTTCAACAAAATTACATGCTCATGATGAGAACAACACAGCTAAAGTTGGCGACGTTGTAACCATTAAAGAAAGCCGCCCAATGTCTAAAACTAAGTCATGGACTTTAGTTGAAGTTGTTGAAGCAGCTGCTGAGTAATTAACGTTCTTGTTGCATCATCGGTCAATTTCGAGTACTCTTTGAGCCTTTCGAAATTGTGACCGGTGATGCTCGGTTTTGGAGTAGGGCAATGATTCAGACCGAAACTATGCTCGACGTAGCAGACAACAGTGGTGCTCGCCGCGTACAATGTATTAAAGTACTTGGTGGTTCACATCGTCGTTATGCTTCTGTTGGCGACATTATTAAAGTTACTGTAAAAGAAGCAATTCCACGCGCACGTGTTAAAAAAGGTGACGTGATGAATGCAGTAGTTGTACGTACAAAATTCGGTATCCGTCGTCCAGACGGTTCAGTGATTCGTTTCGACGATAACGCTGCTGTTATTTTGAACAACAACAAAGCGCCGATTGCAACTCGTATTTTCGGACCAGTGACTCGTGAACTTCGTACTGAACAGTTCATGAAAATTATTTCATTGGCTCCTGAAGTTCTATAAGAGGCGATCATGGCTAAGATTAAAAAAGGCGATCAAGTAATTGTGATCGCAGGTAAAGAAAAAGGCAAACAGGGTACTGTTCTGTCTGTTTCTAATGACCGCGTTAAGGTTGAAGGCCTTAACTTGGTGAAGAAGCATCAAAAGCCGAACCGTGTTACTGGCGCTGAAGGCGGCATCGTAACTCAAGAAGCTTCGCTTCACATTTCAAACGTGGCAATTTTTAATGCTACAACCCAAAAGGCTGACCGTGTTGGTTACCAAACGATTGACGGCGTGAAAACTCGCGTATTCAAATCTAATGGTGAATCAGTGGCGGTAGCGAAGTAATAGGTTGAAAAAGGCAATGGCCAGACTTAAAGCACGTTACAACGACGAACTTAAAGCTCAATTAAAAGAACAATTGGGAATTAAGAATGTGATGGAGATCCCTCGCATCACTAAAATCACTATCAACATGGGTGTTGGTGCAGCTTCTGCTGACAAGAAACTCCTTGATGGTGCTCTTTCTGATATGCAAGCTATCGCTGGTCAAAAACCAGTTCTTACGTTAGCTCGTAAATCTATCGCTGGTTTCAAAATCCGTGATGGTTGGCCGATTGGTTGTAAAGTTACTTTACGCGGCGAACGTATGTACGAATTCTTAGACCGTCTGATCTCGATTGCGATTCCTCGTATCCGTGACTTCCGTGGTTTCTCTGCGAAATCATTTGATGGTCGTGGTAACTACTCAATGGGTCTTAAAGAACAGATCATGTTCCCTGAGATCGATTTTGACAAGATTGACCGTATTCGTGGTATGGACATTACCATCACTACGACTGCTCGCACCGATGACGAAGGCCGTGCGCTAATGCGTGCATTCGGCTTCCCGTTCAAATAAGAGGTCGAAATGGCTAAGAAAAGTATGATTAATCGCGAATTGAAACGCGAAGCTACTGTTGCTAAATACGCTGCAAAACGTGCTGAATTAAAAGCAATTATTGCAAACGTAAATGCTTCAGATGAAGAACGTTTCGATGCGATGATGAAATTACAGGCATTACCACGTAATGCATCTCCAGTACGTCTACGTAACCGTTGTGGTTTAACTGGTCGTCCTCATGGTTACTTCCGTAAGTTCGGCTTAAGCCGTAACATGGTACGCGATAAAGTAATGCAAGGTGATGTACCTGGCGTTGTTAAGGCAAGCTGGTAAGGAGCACTATAAATGAGTATGCAAGATACCGTTGCCGACATGCTAACACGTGTTCGTAACGCACAAATGGCAAAGAAACAAACTGTTTCTATGCCTAATTCTAAGTTGAAAGTTGCGATAGCTAACGTACTTCAACAAGAAGGTTATATTTCAAACGTAGAAGTTGCTGAAGTTGAAGGCAAAGCAACTCTTACTTTGACTTTAAAATATTTTGAAGGCAAGCCAGTTATCGAAACTGTGAAACGCGTAAGCCGTCCAGGTCTACGTCAGTATCGCGGTAAAGATGCACTTCCAAGCGTTAAGCAAGGTTTAGGTATTGCAATTGTTTCTACAAGCAAAGGCATCATGACTGATCGCGCTGCACGTGCTGCAGGCGTTGGTGGTGAAGTTATTGCTTTTGTTTCTTAATAGGTGATTCCTCATGTCTCGTGTGGCTAAAGCCCCAGTAACTGTACCTAACGGTGTAACAGTTACTCAGAACGGCCGGCAGGTCGAAGTGAAAGGCAGCAAAGGTACATTGTCTTTCAACCTGCATGCGCTGGTCGAGCTAAAACAGGAAGACGGTACTCTAGTTATTGCTCCTAAAGCTGAATCTAAAGACGCTTGGATGCAAGCTGGTACTGCTCGCGCTGTGCTTAACAACCTTGTAAAAGGTGTAAGCGAAGGTTTCGAACGTAAGTTACAACTTATCGGTGTTGGTTATAAAGCTGCGGTTAAAGGTAACGTTGTTAACCTTAACCTTGGTTTTTCACACCCGATCGACTATACGCTTCCTGAAGGTGTAACTGCTGAAACTCCAACTGCAACTGAAATCGTACTTAAATCTGCTGATAAAGCAGTTCTAGGTCAAGTCGCTGCAGATATCCGTGGTTACCGTCCACCAGAGCCTTATAAAGGTAAAGGTGTTCGTTATTCTGACGAAGTTGTACTTCGTAAAGAAGCTAAGAAGAAATAAGGCGCGAGGTTCTTATGAACGAAAAGAAACAATCCCGTTTGCGTCGTGCGAAAAGCACACGCTTGCACATCCGTGCATTGGGTGCGACTCGTTTGTGTGTAAACCGCACTCCGCGTCACATCTATGCTCAAGTTATCTCAGCAGATGGTGGCAAAGTATTAGCGCAAGCTTCTACTCTAGACGCTACTCTACGTGCGGGTACTACTGGTAACGTTGAAGCAGCTCAGAAAGTAGGTGCTTTAATCGCAGAACGCGCTAAAGCAGCTGGTGTTACTAAAGTTGCATTTGACCGTTCTGGTTTCAAATATCATGGTCGTATCAAAGCCTTGGCTGATGCTGCCCGTGAAAACGGCTTGGAGTTCTAATCATGGCTAAAGTTGAACAAAACGAAGGTCTTGTTGAAAAGCTGGTTGCCGTTGATCGTGTAGCCAAAGTTGTTAAGGGTGGTCGTATCTTCTCTTTCACAGCATTAACTGTTGTGGGTGATGGTAATGGTCGCGTAGGTTTTGGTCGTGGTAAAGCGCGTGAAGTTCCAGCTGCTATTTCTAAAGCACTTGAAGCTGCTCGTCGTAACATGATTACTGTTGACCTTGTTGATGGTACTGTTCAGCATCCTATCAATGCTCGTCACGGTGCAAGCCGCGTTTACATGCAACCTGCTTCTGAAGGTACTGGTGTAATTGCTGGTGGCGCGATGCGTGCAGTTTTAGAAGCTGTTGGCGTACGTAACGTATTAACTAAATGTTATGGCTCTACAAACGCTGCTAACGTAGTAAACGCGACTTTTAACGGTTTGCGTGATATGACTTCTCCTGAGAAAGTTGCTGCGAAACGTGGTTTAACAGTAGAACAAATTCAAGGGTAATCAATCATGAAAACGATTAAAGTTACCCAGACTAAATCTGCATCGCACCGCTTGAAAAATCACAAGCTGAGCCTGAAAGGTTTAGGTCTGCGTCGTATTGGTCATACTGTAGAAGTGCAAGATACGCCTTCTAACCGTGGTATGATCAACCAAGTCTACTATATGGTTAGTGTAGAGGAATAAGCCATGACTCTGCGTTTAAATACAATTGCACCTGCAGAAGGTGCTAAGCGTGACAACCTTCGTTTAGGCCGTGGTATCGGTTCTGGCGTTGGTAAGACTGGTGGTCGTGGTATCAAAGGTCAAAACTCACGTAAGAGCGGTGGTACTCGTCCAGGTTTCGAAGGTGGTCAAACTGCACTTTATCGTCGTTTGCCTAAATTCGGTTTCACTAGCCAATTGGCTTTGAAAACTGCTGAAGTACGTTTATCTGAGCTTGCTAAAGTTGAAGGCGACATCGTGTCTCTTGAAACTTTAAAAGCTGCGAACGTTGTACGTAAAGACATGACTCGTGCTCGTATCGTACTTTCTGGTGAAATTACTCGTGCATTCACTGTACAAGGTGTTGCATTGACTAAAGGCGCTAAAGCTGCTGTTGAAGCTGCTGGCGGTAAAGTCGAGGAGTAATCCCCAGTGTCTATGACTCCTAGTTCTTCAGGTCATGTCAACATGATGAAAGGCCAACCATTTCATGTGAAATACCGTGAAATTATTCGTCGAATGATGTTTCTCATTGGTGCGTTGTTGGTGTTTCGACTAGGAGCGCATATTCCAGTACCAGGGATTAATAATGCCGCGCTAGAAAATCTGTTTAATGCAAACCAAGGTACCATCCTTGGTTTGTTTAACATGTTTTCGGGTGGTGCATTAGAGCGAATGTCGATTCTTGCTTTAGGGATCATGCCATACATCTCTGCATCGATTATTGTGCAGTTAATGTCTACAGTGGTTCCATCGCTCGAAGCTTTGAAAAAAGAAGGCGAGCAGGGCAAACGTAAGATTAACCAATACACACGACAAGGCACGCTGTTCCTTGCACTTGTGCAAGCAATTGGTATGTGTGCTGGCCTGATCAGCCAGGGAATTACCCTGACCTCTGGTCTGGCTTTTTATGTTCCTGCGGTAACCTCTTTGGTTGCGGGGACCATGTTCTTGATGTGGCTGGGTGAACAGATTACCGAGCGTGGGGTGGGCAATGGTATTTCCATGATCATCTTCGCAGGTATCGTTGCAGGATTGCCGACTTTAGTTATGCAGTCTCTAACTTCAGTTGATAATGGCCAGTCTAGTCTAATTGGATTAGCAATTTTTGGTCTGTTATCGATTGCTGTACTTGCAGCGATTGTGTTTATCGAGAAGGCGCAACGTCGTATTCCGGTGAACTATGCTCAAAAGCAGCAGGGACGTCGTGTATTTACTGCACAGCAAACGCACTTGCCATTAAAAATTAATATGGCGGGTGTAATTCCGGCAATTTTTGCCAGCTCTTTACTTTTGTTCCCAGCGAGCTTAGGTCAGTGGGTTGGTAGTTCGGATCCAAGTGCAGGAATTATCAAGCGTAGTCTACAAGACTTGGCATTGGTGTTATCGCCTGGTCAGCCGTTGTATTTGGTGCTCTTTGGTGCGTTAATTATCTTTTTCTGTTACTTCTATACAGCACTGGTATTTAGTCCTAAAGAAGTGTCAGAGAACTTGAAACGCAGCGGAGCTTACGTGCCTGGTATTCGTCCAGGTGAGCAAACTGCTCGTTACTTAGATCATATTCTCAATCGTTTGACCTTTATTGGCGCGATATACATCACTGTCATCTGTTTAATGCCGATGATTCTGCAAAGCTCTTTTGGTATTCCATTTAGCTTGGGCGGAACATCGTTGCTGATCGTGGTAGTGGTGGTGATGGACTTTATGGCTCAGCTTCAAGCACATCTCACCTCGCACCAGTATGACAATCAAACGTTAATGAGAAAAACGACTGCTCATCCTAAGGGATAAGCGCACTTAGAGGTTTCATCATGAAAGTACAAGCTTCTGTAAAGAAAATTTGTGGTAGCTGTAAAGTTATCCGTCGTAATGGGGTTATCCGCGTAATTTGTAGCGCAGAACCTCGTCATAAGCAGCGTCAAGGTTAATCTGATCAAGACCTGTTGATTTCAGTAGGCGAATTGGGTTATTATCCGCCCCTCAAGATTTTTGTGGGGCGGTTGATTATCTCTACTGCCTTTTTGGAGAAAATTGAATGGCTCGTATTGCCGGTGTAAACATTCCGGATAACAAGCATGCTGTTATCTCTCTAACGTACATCTTTGGTATTGGTCGCCACACTGCTAAGTCAATCTTAGCTGCTGCGGGTATCCCAACTACTACTAAGATCCGTGAATTAGATGACGCTCAGCTTGATGCGATTCGTGCAGAAATTGCCAAGGTTCCGACCGAAGGTGATTTACGTCGCGAAATTTCCATGAACATTAAACGTTTAATGGATTTAGGCTGCTACCGCGGTCTTCGTCATCGTCGCAGCTTGCCTGTCCGTGGTCAACGCACCAAAACTAACGCACGTACCCGTAAAGGTCCGCGCAAACCAATTAAGAAATAAGATTTCTGGAAGCTAAAAGATGGCTAAAGATACTCGCACACGCAAGAAGGTCACTCGTACCGTCTCTGAAGGTGTTGCACACATTCACGCTTCTTTTAATAACACCATTGTGACTATTACCGATCGTCAAGGTAATGCACTGGCTTGGGCCACTTCAGGTGGACAAGGCTTCCGTGGATCACGTAAATCAACTCCGTTTGCTGCTCAGGTAGCTGCTGAAGTTGCTGGTAAAGCTGCTTTAGATTACGGTTTGAAAAACTTGGACGTCCTTGTGAAAGGTCCTGGTCCAGGTCGTGAGTCTGCGGTTCGTGCATTAGGTGCAGTGGGTTATAAAATTAACAGCATTACCGATGTGACTCCAATCCCTCACAACGGTTGCCGTCCACCTAAAAAACGTCGCGTGTAAGGAGAAACATTCATGGCTCGTTATATTGGTCCAAAATGCAAACTCTCTCGCCGCGAAGGGACAGACCTGCAATTAAAATCTGGCGTTAAACCATTTGACGTCAAAACTAAAAAACACGCTAAAGCTCCTGGTCAACATGGTGGAGCTCGTGGCGGTAAACAATCTGAGTACTCACTACAATTACGTGAAAAACAAAAAGTACGTCGTATGTACGGTGTTTTAGAGCGTCAATTTAGTAACTACTACAAAGAAGCTGCTCGTGTTAAAGGCGCAACTGGTGAAAACCTGTTGAAATTGCTCGAAAGCCGTCTTGATAACGTTGTTTATCGCATGGGTTTTGGTTCTACACGTGCAGAAGCTCGTCAGTTAGTATCTCACCGTTCAATCACTTTAAATGGCCGCCGCGTTAACATCGCGTCTATCCAAGTTAAAGCTGGTGACGTGATTGCAGTTCACGAAGGCGCTAAACAACAATTACGTATCAAAAACGCAATTGAATTAGCTGCTCAACGTGGCATTCCTTCTTGGATGGAAGTAGATCATTCTAAACTAGAAGGTACGTTCAAAGCTGCACCGGATCGTTCTGATTTACCTGCTGAAATCAACGAAAGCTTGATTGTAGAATTGTATTCTAAATAATCCTTGAGGTAGCAATATGACGCGTACTGCAAATGAGTTTCTAACTCCGCAAGCGATCAAGGTCGAAGCGGCAAGCGGGACCTCGGCAAAAGTTATTCTAGAACCCTTAGAGCGTGGCTTTGGTCATACTCTGGGCAATGCTTTACGTCGCATCCTTCTTTCTTCTTTACCTGGCGCTGCTGTGGTAGAAGTTGAGATTGAAGGTGTTGAGCACGAGTACAGTACTTTGGAAGGCTTGCAGCAGGACATCGTCGAGCTCTTGCTGAACCTAAAAGGATTGTCTATTAAGCTGTTCGATCAAAATGAAGCTTATTTAACATTAGAGAAACAAGGTCCAGGCGACGTAACTGCGGCTGACCTTCGTTTACCTCATAATGTTGAAGTGGTTAACCCTGAACACTTGATCGGCACATTAAGTGCATCAGGCAATCTTAAGATGCGCCTGAAAGTGGCTCAAGGCCGTGGCTACGAGACTTCTGACTCACGTTTCCCAGAAGGCGAGACTCGCCCAGTGGGTCGCTTACAGTTAGATGCATCTTACAGCCCGATCAAACGTGTGTCTTACACAGTGGAAAACGCTCGTGTAGAACAACGTACTGACCTTGATAAACTGGTCATTGATCTTGAAACCAACGGTACAGTTGATCCAGAAGAAGCAATCCGCAAAGCGGCAACAATCTTGCAACAACAAATTGCAATCTTTGTTGATCTTCAGAAAGATCAAGCTCCTGTGGCTCAAGAACCTCGTGAAGAAGTTGATCCAATTTTGCTTCGTCCAGTAGATGATCTAGAGCTAACTGTTCGTTCTGCTAACTGTTTGAAAGCAGAAAACATTTACTACATTGGTGATCTTGTACAGCGTACTGAGGTTGAGTTACTTAAAACTCCTAACCTTGGTAAAAAATCGCTTACTGAGATCAAAGATGTTCTGGCTTCCAAAGGCTTACAACTCGGCATGCGTTTAGAGAACTGGCCACCAGCTAGTCTCCGTATGGACGATCGTTTCGCCTATCGTAGCCGTTAATTAAGTAGGACTATCACCATGCGTCATCGTAATAGTGGTGTGAAATTAGGCCGTACAAGCAGTCATCGTAAAGCGATGTTCCAAAACATGGCTAACTCTTTGTTCGAGCACGAGTTGATCAAAACAACTGTGCCTAAAGCAAAAGAATTACGTCGTGTTGCTGAGCCTTTAATCACTTTAGCTAAAGTCGATACAGTAGCAAACCGTCGTTTGGCGTTTGCTCGTACTCGTTCAGCTGCAACTGTTGGTAAATTATTTACCGTTCTTGGCCCTCGTTACAAAGAGCGTAACGGCGGTTATCTACGTGTTCTTAAAGCGGGCTTCCGTGCAGGTGATGCTGCACCGATGGCTTACGTTGAGCTAGTAGATCGCGAAGTTAACTAATTTCGTGTAGAGCAGCAAACGTTGTTCGAAAAGGTCGGTTGAATAAACCGGCCTTTTTTATTGTCTTGCATTTACCCATTATCAGGCAGTTTAGAAATTTGTCCTGAAAAGATAAGAAAATAATCACTTTTATTCAAACTTGACATTGTGTATTGTCAATTTTGTGATTTAATAAAATATATGACAATGCTCAGGTAAAAGAAGAATATGGAAAAGCAAGTTGATATTTTAATTGTAGGCGCGGGGATCTCGGGAATTGGTCTGGCGGCCCATCTTTCTAAACATAGTCCTCAACGCTCATTCGAAATTATTGAACGTCGCGAAAGCTTTGGCGGTACGTGGGACCTGTTTAAATATCCTGGTATCCGTTCAGATTCGGACATGTCGACTTTTGGCTTCAACTTTAAGCCTTGGAAAAAAGAAAGTGTATTGGCTTCTGGCTCGGCAATTAAAAATTATCTTGCAGAAGTGGTTCAGGAATTTAACTTGAGCTCAAAAATTCATTTTCAACATCGCGTCGTTAGTGTCAATTATGATTCAGCGACACGTAAATGGTCAGTCGTAGCTGAAAACGCTCAGGGCAAAAAGCAGACCTGGATCGCTAACTTTGTTCTTGGCTGTACGGGTTACTACAATTATGATCAAGGCTTCCAGCCGGAATTCCCGAATCAGGATGCATTCAAAGGTACATTCATTCACCCGCAGCATTGGCCTGAAAATCTGGACTATAGCGGAAAAAAAGTAGTGATTATTGGCAGTGGTGCGACAGCGATTACCCTAGTTCCAGCCATGGTGAAAGGCGGTGCAGGGCATGTGACCATGTTACAGCGCTCTCCAACCTATATCGCTTCAGTTCCTTCGATCGACATGATTTACTCAAAAATGCGTAAATTATTGCCAGAAGACGTGGCCTATAAGCTGACCCGTGCGCGTAATATCGGCATGCAGCGTGGTATCTACGCACTTGCACAAAAACAGCCAAAACTACTGAAAACATTATTATTGAAATCTGTACAGTTTCAGTTGAAAGGGAAAGTGGATATGAAACACTTTACCCCGAATTATGAACCTTGGGATCAGCGCCTATGTGTAGTGCCAGATGGGGATTTATTCAAAATCCTGCGTGAAGGTCATGCATCTGTAGAAACAGATCATATCGAGAAATTTACTGAAACTGGGATTCAGCTGAAATCAGGTAAACATCTGGATGCGGATATTATTGTGTCTGCTACTGGTTTAAATATTCAGATTCTGGGTGGTATTCAGGCCACGATGGACGGCAAGCCTTTGGATACGTCGAAGCATATGCTGTATCAAGGGGTGATGGTCAGTGATGTACCGAATATGGCGCTGATTATTGGCTATATCAATGCTTCCTGGACCTTGAAAGTGGATATTGCCGCAGAATATATCTGCCGTCTGCTCAATTATATGGATCAGCATGGTTATGATGAAGTGATTCCAGAAGGGGATGCTACGGAATTACTTGAAGATACGGTGATGGGTAGTTTAACTTCAGGCTATATTGCCCGTGCCGCAGATGTGATGCCGAAACAGGGTAAGCATGCACCTTGGAAAGTATCTAATAACTACTTGGCAGACCGTAAAGAGCTTAAAACGGCATCTTTTGAAGATGGAGTATTGAAATTCAAATCGAAATCCAGTGCTGTGCCAGCCAAGCCAAGATTGGTGTCTTAAGTATAGACATAGATAAAAGGAGTACCTGATGTACTCCTTTTTCATATTTCAAATTAGAGTGATCTGGAAATCAGTTCCTTCATGATTTCATTGGTTCCTGCATAAATGCGGTTCGCGCGATTATCCAGGTACGCTCGTGCAATCGGATATTCCAGCATATAGCCATAACCGCCATGCAGTTGTAGGCATTCATCCACCACGTTGCTATACAGTTCAGAAATTTTGTATTTAGCAGCTGCGGCGGCATCAACTCCCAATTTTTGAATAAGCTGTAGTTGCATACAACGGTCCAGATAAGCTCGGCAGATTTCAATTTCGGTACGCAGTTCTGCCAGTTTAAAACGGGTATTTTGAAAAGCGCTGATCGGTTTGCCAAAGGCTTGACGTTCTTTGGTGTATTTTACCGTATGTGCGAATGCCGCTTCTGCCCCTGCCTGACATATGATGGCCACAATTAACCGCTCCCAAGCCAGTTCTTTCATCAGCATCATAAAACCCATGCCTTCCTGACCTAGCAGGTTTTCTTTAGGCACACGGACATTGTCAAAGAACAGTTCACAGGTATCCTGACCTTTCATGCCGATTTTATTTAAGGGTTTACCTTTACTAAATCCTGCACGATCTGCTTCGACCATAATCAAAGAAAGATTGGCAGAGCCTTTCTCACTATGACCCGTCTTACATACCGCAATTGCCGTATCACAAAGATAGCCATTGGTAATGAATATCTTGGAACCATTAATCACATACTCATCACCCTCTAATACAGCACTAGTGCGTACTGCCTGCAGGTCGGAGCCAGTTCCAGGTTCGGTCATCGCAATTGCCGTGACCACTTCACCTGTTGCCATTTTCGGGAGCCATTGCTGCTTTTGTGTTTCATTGCCAAAGTTCAGAATATAATTGGCTACGATATCGGAGTGCAGTGAAAATCCTGTCGCAGAGTCGCCTGCATAGGCCTGTTCCTCGATCAGAATCATGCTGTATAAACGATCTACCCCTGAACCGCCATAAGCTTCAGGCATCGTGGCACAGAGAAGGCCAAGTTCACCGGCTTTATTCCAGAGCTCACGATCGACATGCTGTTGCTGTTCATATTTTTCTGTATGAGGAATCACTTCCTTTTCATAGAATTTACGGACCATCTCCCGAAAGGCTTCATGTTCATCATTGAAAAGTTGACGTGGCAGCATGCTGGCCAATGGACGGATCGCGCTCGAATGCATCTTATAATTCCCTTATTGTGATGTTTTATTTAACTTAAGATAGAGCAGATGAGGGAACAATGAGCTGAATGTTCAAATCTGGGAAATCTACTGATGCTTTTGGTCATTTGTATGAAATACCTCGAAATTCAGCAATGGCTTAAGGTAAACTACTCAGGTTTGTAACGAGTTGGGAAAATTCGATGACTGATGACATCACCTTAGAAGAGCGCAAAGTAATTTATCGCGCGCGTCGTGGCTTGAAAGAGATCGATGTATATTTTGATCCCTACGTGAAAAACTATTATCTCAATGCTGATCCCTTCGAAAAACAGATGTTTGCTGAGCTGGTTGCACAGGAAGATCCGGACCTGTTGGACTGGTTTATGGAAGTGTCAGAACCCCCACGCCCTGAATTAAAAGATTTTATCAAGAAACTTAAATTTTACGTTCATGGATAATCGTTGTTTCAAGCTGAAACGCAGCAAGTGTGCACTGGTGTTTCAGCTTTTTATTTTTGCTGTATTAATGTTCCTGCTGTATCAGTTATTGCCTGTGACAATTTGGCTGGTTTGTGGCGTCATCGGTCTGGTCATCTATCAGTTGTTTTATCGCAAGACACCACACATTGAGCAGTTTGAATATCTGGATGGACGTGAATGGTCACTGACAGCGGCTGCGCAAGGCACACGGCGAGTATTGATCAGTCATGTGATTGATCACCAAGCTTATATCGTGGTGTATTTCCAGCATGCAAAAGCACGTCCGTTGCTCATCTGGTGTGACCAGTTACCTTTTAAACAATGGAAGTCTTTGAAAGTTTTAACAAAAATACTTTAATTGTCCGACAAATGACATTCCAAAATTTTAAATAAATTCATTAAAAATAAAGATTTATCCGCTAACCCCGCTTGAATTGTCAGACAAAAAATCATATTTCCCTGTAAAAACAATGAATTGTCTGACAATTTTTCAGCTGCTTTTTTTATAAGCAGGTACATTTAAGTCACCAACAGCGAACACAGGAGATCATGATGGAATTTCCAATGTGGATGTTTTTGATCGTTGCGATTGTGATGGCCCTAGTCATAGGACGGCTGGGAACGGTGCTGAAGGACAGATTTTCACCTAAATAACAGAATTAAGCTCGAGAACCTATTTTCTTCTCGGCTTGCCAAGTTGATAAGTAGCATGTGCTGAACCGTCGCAATGCTACTTTTTTTTGCCCAAAATTTGGGATTTTATCTACTACAGTCAATTGCAGCTGGGCAATTTAATGGCAAAGTGTCTGGTCTAAATTAGAGTAAATACTCTTTTATTCGTTATATGCTTCTGATATGTTTAGCAGAATAATGGACATAATCACAATTATAGAGGACAGGAAAATGTCGAGCGTCCGAAAAATATGCCAAGGTATGGCGACCATTGCAATAACAACAACAGTTCTAACAGGATGTTCTCAGGTCATTAAAACCGGTGCCAATGTGGCGCTGGGCTTCACTGAAAAGCATATTGTTCCACCAATCCTGGCGATGGATGATGCCGAGATGGTGTGTAATTCCGGGAATTCTTTAACACCAGCCATCATGTCGACCAAGGAAATGGGGGCTGATCCGACTCGTGTTGCGGTACTGATGTACTCCGCAGCAGGGATTTGTGCCGAGCAGAAAGCGCTGGATGCAGAGCTACGGTATCTGCGTGCTTCTAAAGTCAATCAGGTGACTGAAGCTCAGGATGCGCGGATTGAGCAGAAACGCTGGGCTGCACTGGCTGCACAACGCCAGTACACGGGTTATCAGTTATTCCAGACCCGTTATGAGAAAAAATATAAAAAAGCGCTGGGTGAAGGCTGTCCACGCATGAACAGTGATATTGAACAGACAGTTTATCTGCTGGGCATGCTAAGTGGCTTGCAAGCCATGACCAATGACATTAACTCGGGTGGGGCCGTACAAGTACCCAAAGATATTGCGGCTGTGGTCGAGCGTGGCATGACCTGTCTGGATAATACCAAATTCTGGGGCGCACCAAATGCAACTCGTGCTGTGATCTGGACTTTATTGCCAGGGGCAGGTGATGGGAAACCTGATCCTTACCAAACTCTGAAACAGTCAGTACAAATTGGTGAGCAAAAAGGTGTACGTTTATCACATGCCTTATATGCTGTAGCGGCACAGGCCAGTGGGGATGATGCCAAAATTCGTGATGCGTTAAGAACCTTTGATCAGGCACGTAGTGATGAGAAGCCGGTCAATCCTCAGTTCAAGCTGATCGACAGTATGGCTGCCATTATGGTGAATGGTATTTCTGACCGTTACTGGACTGAAAATACCGGTATTCGTAGTGCAGATGATGGCATGCAGACCTTCTGGGATGAAACAGATAATTCTTCAGAACTGGATGATCTGTTTAGCGCTGACCTATAAATTAATGAAAAATTAAGTGAATGATGCTCATAGAGGTCATTTTCAATATGCTGAAAGGAGTTCAAGGAGCCGATGCAAGATCAACATCTTCGACGAAAAATTATTTTTCTGGCGGCTTTTGTCTCTCTTTCAGCGAGTTTGCAAATCTTTAACGATGCTTTCATCTACTGGCAGGAAAGTCTGCTCGGGGAGTTTTGGCGGCTCTGGACCGCGCACTGGGTGCATGTCGGCTGGACCCATTATTTTCTGAATATTCTTGCCTTTATCTGTCTACCTTTCATTTTCCCCCGTGCATCTGTGTGGCATTTCGTCTCGATTCTTTTAATTCTGCCGCCGTTGATTAGCCTGAGTTTTTATTTTTTTCTGCCAAATATTGAAGCATATGCAGGACTATCCGGGGTATTACATGGGGCCTATGTCGCAGTCGCCTGTGTGCATCTGCTTTATCAACGCGAACGTGGATTTGCCGTGCTGGTATTATTTTTAATCTTTGCCAAACTGATTTGGGAAAATACCATTGGAAATCAGGAAACTGCACAACTTATCGGCAGTCCGGTACTGGTCGAAGCGCATTTATTAGGGGTGATCTGGGGAGTGGTAGTCGCATTGCTCTATATCTTGGGCAATTATGTCCAGGATAGCTGAAACTGTTGGCAGAAAAGACAAAAAGAAAAGATAAATTGTCATTTTTATTCTGCTGATTTTCATGCAGAGTCAAAACAGAAAATAATGATACTGACCCTTGTAAAGGAATTTTCGGGGCAGACAGGAAGACCAGCGCTTAAAAGAATGTAAGGCGCGAAAACAAGAATAGGAAAATACATGCACAACGATAATCAAAACAGATCAGGATTAGGTCTGTTACGTTATATCTGGACAGAGTGGATCTCGACCTTTGTCGTGCTCATCTTGCTCTTACTGACCTTAGTGATTGGAACCGGGGAAATGATTCATGGTCAGTTACTGCGTATGGGCGAGCGTCTGTATGGTGATCCGGCGACAGGCATGCAGTATTCGTTTTTGCGTGCTGAACCGAAAGCGCCTCAATGTGATCGTAATATTAATGTCGATCAAAAAGTTCAGGAGCAGATGAAAGCAGATGCCGCCGATGAATATGCCGATTTCTTCGGCGTACGTTCTGAAGCGGATGTACGTGCTGCAGTGATGCAGGCACAACAGGTTTGTGAAGAGTCTTACCAGTTCTATGACAAGGCGATAACGCATATTGAAGCGCATCCAAGTATTCGCGCCTATCGCAGTTTTGAAACATCATTCTTTGGCATTTTTAAGTTCGGGACTGAAAACCGTGCCTTGCTGCTGATCATTATGGTGGTATTCGCTGCAATCAGTGCGACATTGAAAACCCATCATATCGGTCTACGTAGTCCAGCCACCCGTATCGATTTCAAAGTCTATTCTGTGGCGATGCTGATCGCGAACAGTTTCCTGGTCTATTCTTCCTACAGCCAATATATGTCGGTGCTGAATTCCGGGGTGCCGATGGGAGACATGAAGTATGTCTACTGGCTATGGATGATTCTCTTTGGGACATTGACCCTGATCAGTCTGTACCAAGTCATTAAGCCACCTCAGGCGACCCGAGAAGGGGGTAGTTTCGGACTGGCTTTCTTAAGCGTGCCACTTTATGCCTATATGGCTATCAGTACCGGGTTTAACTTTGTCTTCTTGATGGATTACCCGATGGGTCAGGGCATCTATCTGGGGCAACTGGTTGAGTTTTCGAGCATCTTCCTGAATCTGGCCTTATTTATCTGGGCCGGTATGTTGCTGAAACAAACCCGTGTCGTAGACATGTTCCTGAATATCCTGCGTCCATGGAATCTGGCGCCAGAAACCTTGACCTGGTTAATCCTGCTGGCAGCTGCATTACCAACCGCTTATACCGGTGCATCCGGGATTTTCGTGATTGCTGCAGGTGCGATCATTTATAAGGAAGTGTGGAATGCCGGTGGTCGCCGTCAGTTTGCCTTGGCAGCAACCGCCATGTCGGGTTCACTCGGTGTGGTATTACGTCCATGTCTATTAATTGTTGTGGTGGCTTCACTGAACAAGGAAGTGACGACAGATATGCTGTATCACTACGGTGTCTACGTCTTCCTGCTCAGTTCAACATTGTTCCTGATCATTTCGCTATTCTTTGCTGAAAGCAAGTTCCGTATTGCTGCACCTGGTCTGGCTGCACCACAGTCTGCACGTGCCTTTGTAAATGTGATTCCTTATATCGTGATTTTCATCCTGATCTGGCTGTTCTACAAATATGCCTTGTCTACAGATCTGAATGAATTTACTGCGCCTGTCATGATGCCAGTCATTCTATTGATGATCGTGCTATTTGATAAGTTGCGTCACGAGCCTGCACCATTACCGCCAGTGGGACATTGGGATGAAACCTTAACCACCACCTTAGGTTCAGCAAATACGCCTGCAATGGCGACCGCGGGTACAGCCATTAATGCTGAATATCGTGAAGCAGACCATATTGAGCAGCAGGGCAGTGAGCTGGCTGTAGACCATGGTTTAAAACGTTCGGCTGTTGGTGAAAGCCTGCGTCAAGTTGGCTTCTGGAAATCATTACACATTTCGACCAGTGAAACGGTTGGACACATTGGTGCGCTGGTGATCCTGATGGCACTGTCTGTCAGTGTGGGCGGCCTGCTGGAACGTATGGAAATTATGGAAGCGTTCCCGACAGATATTAGCAGTACCATTCTGGTGATTTCCATGATTGTTGGCCTGATGGTGTTCGTTGGCATGATCATGGACCCATTCGGTGCGGTGATCCTGATTTCAGCAACCGTTGCACCAGTTGCCTATCAGTATGGAATTCATCCTGTGCATTTCTGGATGATTACCTTGATTGGTTTTGAGCTGGGTTATGTGACACCGCCAGTTGCCCTGAACCATCTGTTAGCAAGGCAATCCATTGGTGATGCGGAGGTGGCTGAAGCGGATGCAGAAGTTCGACATAAGTCCTTCTATTATCGCTATGAGCGCTGGATTTTACCGATGATTGTGTTACTGCCAGCGATGCTGATCATTGCTTATGTGCCTTATGTATTTAAGCTCTTCGGCTGGTATCAGTAATTTAAGCAAATCAAAAAAAGCACCTTCGGGTGCTTTTTTATTGTGGCCTTAACGCAGCCTAAGCTTATTTTGTAAAGCAGGGCTACAGAGTAAAATCCCACAAAATATCAGTCCTAGTCCGAGCAGGCTATAGAGATCCGGAATTTCTTCCCAGAATAAAAAGCCCCATAAGCCAGCAAAGAAAATTGCAATATAGTTCACTGGCCCAATCTGACCAGCAGGTGCCAGTTTATAAGCATTGGATAGAAATAACTGACTGGTATTTGCCAATAAACCGGCTGCAATTAAATAACCGAGTTCAGTCAGGGTATAAGGACGCCAATGCCAGAACATTGGAATCATGGAAATCAGGGTGCCGATCAGACAGAAATAAAACACAATCCGTTCTGGCGGTTCGGTTTGGGTTAGAGCACGAACCGTAACAAAAGCCATAGCAGCCAGGAAGCTGGCACTCAAGCCAATCACGGACATCAGGTTAAATAAACCGGAATCAGGCTTAGCCACGCACAACACGCCAATAAAACCGATCGCAGCAGCCAGTAACATGCTTTGAGTGACTTTTTCTTTTAGAAACAGCCAAGCAATCAGCGGAATAAAAATTGGTGAGGAATAGGTAAAGACCATGGCATTGGAGAGCTTTAAATGTGCAATGGCATAGAAAAATCCATACATCGCCGTCAGACCTGCGACAGAGCGCCAGGTGTGCATCCAGAGTTTTTCAGTTTTAAAAAAACTAATGCCTTTATTGAAGATTAAAGGAAGAAAAATAAACAGGCCGACAAAATTCCGGAAAAATACCACAGTGGCATTGTCAACGGTGTGTGTGGCGAAGCGGATACAGACGCCCATGACTGAAAACAAAAAAGCGGAACAGGTCAGAAAGACAATTGCCTTAACCAGATGCGAGGGAGAGGCTACACTCATGAGGGAACTTAGCTAGAAAATCTGTGGATATTCTAGCTGAAAATCCCTAACTCATTCTGACTATTGTGCCAGTTGTGCTTCGAGTAACTTGATTTGTTCCTCTTTAAGTTTAATCAGCTCATCCGCATCACTATGCTGTTGCTTCAGGCTTTTTTCCTGCTCATTGAGCTGTTGCTGAATATCTTCCAGTTTGGCAATTTCTTCTTTCGCCAAAGTGGCATTCTCAGTAACTTCTTCTCTTATAATAGAGGCATCGACCAGAACATTTTCAGAAGTAGGCACAATTTCTTCCGGTTCAGGTTCTGCTTTAGGTGCGGCGTGTGTCACCGGTGCATGCATCAAGTCACCCTGATGTGCTGGTAATGTTTCATTTTGCGTGAGAAAAAACTGTGTAATTATTAAAACAGCAATAATCACAACAATTAATCCACTCACTATTCCCCATAAAAGTTTAGGATTTTGTCGATGATCTAGAGTCATTTAGGTTCCCGAAATTATTCTTTTGGCTGACGGGGTTTAAACTGAATCACACCAATTTCATCCGGAACGGCTGGTGACTCAGGTTCCTCGATATGGGTAGGACGGTTTTCTTCATACCCACATTCGATACATTCAATCCATTCAGCTTCACCAGAGGTCAGCATAACGATCCGATCCAACGCCTGACATTTAGGACATTTTGCGCCTGCAATGAAACGACGTTTGATAGCCATCATACTCACCCTGTGATTTACTTAAAAACGTAGTTTAAGCGTTTTTAGAGCGGTTCGTCCAACCTTGATGACGTAACAAAGCATCTATTTTTGGCTCGCGTCCGCGGAAATTGATAAATGCGTCAAGTGCTGTATCTTTTCCGCCAACTGCTAGAATTTTTTGTCTAAACTGCTTTCCGGTTTCAGTGTTAAAAATTCCTTCTTCTTCGAAGCGATCGAAGGCATCACTGGCCAAAACTTCTGCCCATTTATAAGAATAATAGCCCGCTGCATATCCACCCGCGAAGATATGACTGAAGCTGTGCTGGAATCGGTTATATGCTGTAGTAGGTAAAACGGCATATTTTTCACGAATCTCGTTTAAGGTTGCCTGAATCTGTTCAGCACTCAATGCCGGATTGGCACGGTGAATGGTCAGGTCGAATAAAGCAAATTCCAGCTGACGCAAAGTTTGCATACCGGACTGGAAGAAACGGGCATCTAATAAAGCTTTTAACAAGTCAGCAGGTAAGACTTCCTTGGTTTCGATATGTTCGCTGAGCAGGTTTAAACTGTCCTGATCCCAGGCCCAGAATTCCATAAACTGGCTTGGTAGTTCGACAGCATCCCAATCCACGCCATGCGTACCAGCCACGGCAATATTGTCCACCTCTGTCAGCATATGATGCAGACCGTGACCAAACTCATGAAACAGGGTAATCACTTCATCATGAGTCAGTAGTGCAGGGCGGTTACCCACAGGTGGAGTAAAGTTTGCTACCATATAACAGATTGGTTTTTGCAGGCCTTCAGCAATTTGCATGCGTGAACGGAAGCCGCTCATCCAGGCACCGCCACGTTTGCCCTGACGTGCATAGAGATCGAAATAGAAACCGCCAATCACTTCGCCCTGATCTTCCAGTTCAAAATAACGCGTATCTGGATGCCAGACTGGCGCTTCACGTTCAACCACCTGAATGTCATATAAACGTTTCAGGATACTGAACAGGCCTTGCAGAATTTTTGGAGCCGGGAAGTAGGGTTTTAGCGATTCCTGAGACAGATTAAACTGCTGCATTTTCAGCTTTTCAGAATAGTAACTGCTGTCCCAGGGCTTTAATTCAGTAATACCATCTTTAGCAGCAATGGCTTTCAGTTCAGCCACTTCCTGTTTAGCAGGCGCACGGGCATGTTCCGCCAGATCACGCAGGAATTCATCAACAGCTTCGACATTTGGCGCCATTTTGCTGGCCAGTGAATATTCGGCATAGTTATTAAAGCCTAATAGTGCTGCCATTTCCTGACGTAATTTCAGGATTTCTTCCATGATGGCTGTATTGTCAAATTCAGTCTGTTCGGACTGATCTGACGCGCGTGTGGTATAGGCTTTATAGAGTTCTTCACGCAGGCCACGATCTTCGGCATGAGTCATAATTGCCAGATAAGACGGGAAATCTAAAGTGGCAACCGGCTGATCCAGTTCACGTTGCTGGCCATACTGTTTTAAGAGTTCAATATTGCTTTCAGACAGGCCCGCTAATTCTTCTTCCTTAAGCGGTCTGAAATAAGCTTGAGTTGCATCCAGTACATGATTGGAGAAATCTGAGGAAAGTTGTGACAAACGTGCAGAAATTTCTGCATAGCGTTTTTTGGCTTCACCCTCTAGAGCCACACCTGACAATTTAAAGTCACGTAGCGCCAGTTTAATTGCACTTTGCTGAGCTTCCGGCAGTTCATTGAAGACCGGTGCATCCTGTACATGCTGATAGGTTTGATATAGCGCCGTATGCTGGCCCAACTGGGTATAGTAATCACTTAGACCCGGTAATAATGCCTGATAGACATCACGGGTTTCACTATTATTCATGACTGCGTTGAGATGCGACAAAACACCCCAGGACTCGCTCATATTATTTTCTAGCGTGTCGACCTGTTTCAGAACAGCAAGTTGTTCCTGGACAGTATCAGGTGTCTGGTTCAGTTCATTTAGAAATTGCAAACCTTGCTGAATGCAGTTTTCAATTTTTTGTTTAAGATCTGCCAGCGTAATCTGATCGAATTGTGGAACGGGTAAAGTTGCTTTTTCTAATGTCATGTCGTTTCTGCCGAAGTCATTTCCTGTGTTAAATCTAGATGTAGGGCTTATTGGCAGGGAAATCAAGCATACGACGGTATTATTTATTCGACTTCAGACTGGATCCTGATCTCTTCAATCTCATGCACAATGCTGCCTAAATTACTTGTTGTAAGCTTAAGCTGTAGTTCAACGGGTTTATTTTGATAAAGCAGAAACTCAGAAGCAGATAACTCCATAACCGGTAAATGTCTATATTCTGTGTCAAAGGCATAAGAGATATGATTTCGAACACCTTTGAATTTCCCAGCCTGAGTAGTAATCGAAATACTGTTAGTTTCGCCTGTCAGCTTCGTATAAAGATAGGGTGGATAGGTGGTCAGATTAATCCAAAGTGCTGAGATCATGACCGAAGGAAAGATAAAAAGACTATAAAATTTGGGGCACTTTCTGAAATTACGCCAATGATAAGGTGGAAACCATAAACCATGCTGTTTGAGTCTTATAAAATACAGCAATATTCCAATACATATGACACAGCTTATAATCAATGCAAAATAATTCGTAAGTGGCGTTGCTACAAAATTAAAATACTTGAGTGCAATAAAGTCACTGAGGATCAAAATCGTAAAAATTAGAATCGCATAGATATGTAAATGCTGTTTATTATTTGATGCAATAAGCATGATATTTTTTTAGTCGTTATTTAACTGAATTATAAAATAAAAAGAGCGCCGTAGCGCTCTTTTTATGATCATCAGAAATTATTCAGTCTTGGCTTTTGCATTCGACTTTTTCTTTTTGATCTTGGCTTTTTTCTTTACTTTATCTTTAGCCTTTGCTTCAGACTTTCCTGCAGATTTTTTAGCAGGCTTTTTGCTGTAGGAACTGGGCTTGGATTTGTCTTTTTTGCGTCGTATGGGCTGTTCTCCATCATCACTGGGCTGGGCTTTTTGCGCACGCTCATGATTATTGAAGACTTCCTCTTTTGCTTCCGGACGTGGTGCAGGTTTTTTTTCTGCGACACGTGGAGCACGGGCGCGAATTGGACGACCCGCATGAGTCAGTTGCTGGATCAATTCAAAGTCAATTTTGCGTTCTTCCAGATTGACTCCAGCGACCTTGATCTTGACTTCATCACCCAGACCAAAGATCTGGCCACGGTTCTGGCCGACCAGACTCTGGCTGCTTTGATCAAAGACAAAGAAGTCATCGCCCAACTGGCTAACATGCACCATACCATCGACATAGAGGTCTTTCAGCGTGACAAACAAACCAAATTCAGCCGTTGCACTGATAATTCCGACGAACTCTTCACCAAGATGTTGCTGCATATAGTGACATTTCAGCCAGGTCGTTACAGAGCGGGAGGCTTCATCAGCACGGCGTTCTGTCGCTGAGAAATGCTCACCGGCATCATCTAAAGATGCACCTGAAATTGGATATGGCTTTTTACTCAAATGAGCTTTGATAGCACGATGTAATAACAGATCCGGATAACGGCGAATTGGAGAGGTGAAGTGTGTATACGCTTCATAGGCCAGACCAAAGTGGCCAGCATTGTCGGCACCGTAATAGGCTTGCATCATGGAACGTAATAACACGGCATGAATACTTGGCGCATCAATCCGGTCTTTGGTCGCTTCAATCACCGCTTGATAATCGGCTTGTGTTGGCTGTTCCGGGAATGGCAGACCCAGCAGCTTCACGAAATCACGAACTTTCTGGATACGTGAGAACTCTGGTGGTTGATGCACCCGGTATAGCATCGGTATTTCATTTTTCAATGCATATTCAGCTGCTGCAACGTTGGCTAGCAACATACATTCTTCAATCAGCTTATGCGCATCATTACGGGTTCGTGGCAGAATCTCATTGATACCGCCCAGCTCATCGAAAGTCATATAGGTTTCAATGGTTTCGAATTCCATTGCATTACGTTCAGCACGTAAGTCTTTTAAAATTTGATACAACTGGAACAGGGTATTTAGTGATTTACGTACGCTACGATCTTCCGTGATTGCTGTGCTATAACCTTCAAAATACTTCGCGACCTGATCATAGGTCAGACGTGCCTTGGAATGCATCACCGAAGGATAGAATTCATATCCGGTCACTCGGCCAGCTCGTGACAGTTTCAGATCACAGACCATGCACAGGCGATCGACATTCGGATTTAATGAACACAGGCCATTAGAGAGTGCTTCAGGCAACATTGGTAAAACGAAGTGTGGGAAATACACGGATGTCCCGCGTTCTTGCGCTTCATCATCCAGTGGTTTGCCCGGACGTACATAATGACTCACATCAGCAATTGCCACGACGACACGATAACCACCGCCCGGACGTTTTTCTGCATAAACCGCATCATCAAAGTCACGTGCATCTTCCCCGTCAATGGTGACAAGCGCTAAATCACGTAGATCGACACGGCCTTCACGGTCTTTGGCAGAAGGTTCTTTAAAACTTTCCGCTTCTTTCAACACTTCTTCAGGAAATTCATACGGCAGGCCATATTCCAGAATCGTCTGTGGAATGATGATTTCGGTATCGGCTTTATCTGCCATCGACTGCACAATATGGCCAGTCGCAAATTCTTCTTTGGTTGGGTAGGTATCAATTGCCACGCGGATTGAATCGCCGACTTTGACCTTGGCATGCTCGATCAGCTCTTTTTCTAGAGTAATTGGCTGATGTGCATTTGGATTGGCTGGCTGAACAAAGTATTCGCCTTCATATTCAGACACTTTCCCGATGATCTGTTTGACACGATGCTGCAAGACTTCGGTAATAAAGCCCCAAGCTTTACCTTTGCGATCTACTGAGGTCTGACGGACTTTAACACGGTCACCATTAAAGACCTGACGCAATTCACGCTCAGGTAAGAGCAGGTCATCTTCACCTGAAATATTGGCTGTGCCGCTTCCCTTGGAGTTGATATACACCGTTGCTTCATGCTCAGGCTGTTCCGCCGCGATCTGGAACTTGTAACCGTCTTTCATTAATTGCCCGTCACGTACCATCGCGATCAGACGATGGCTCAGGGCATCAATACTTTTTTGATCGGCAATTTCAAAATATTCCACCAGGTCGGCATGGGACAGGGCAGTTTTTTCTTCTATAGTTTCGAGAATCAGGGTACGGCTTGGAATAGGGTTGTCATAACGTTCGGCTTCAGCTTTTGCTTCAGGATCGACCCAATTTTTCATCATATCTTTAAAGTGTCCTTGGAGATAGGTTTAGCATAAGTCATGTCAGTGCAGACTGCACGTAAATGATTGCAATAATCTGTTTAAGTTTTCGATTTTTGGCTAATTTTAGATAACTGGAAATTTATCGGGTTTTTCAGGACTTAAATGACTAAAAACAGGGAAATTGTTTAAAAAGTATTTAAACGAGCAAAAATATGCAGTTTTTTTTCAAGCTGTGCTTGCAGTGCTATGCCGAAATTTGTATTATGGCGGCACGTTACGGTGAGATGGGTGAGTGGCTGAAACCACGTCCCTGCTAAGGACGCATACGGGTAACTGTATCGAGGGTTCGAATCCCTCTCTCACCGCCACTTTACTTATGTCGCGCTCATAGCTCAGCTGGATAGAGCACTTGGCTACGAACTAAGGGGTCGGGAGTTCGAATCTCTCTGAGCGCACCAATAAGTAAATCGGAAAATAACGCAGTCTATAAAGACGACACAAGTTACGCGCTCATAGCTCAGCTGGATAGAGCACTTGGCTACGAACTAAGGGGTCGGGAGTTCGAATCTCTCTGAGCGCACCAACTTGAACAATGAACCGCACATGTTGCGGTTTTTTTGTGCCTAAAATTTACAGAATCCGCCTGAATCACATGCTAAAAATAAATCCTAGATGACTCAATAAAAATAAGGGCATTGTGATGAGAAAAATTATTGTCCAGGAATTTCTGACTCTAGGCGGTGTAATGCAGGCACCCGGCGGTCCGGAAGAGGACATATCTGGAGGCTTTCAATATGGTGGCTGGGTGGCGCCGTATTTTAGTGCTGAACCCGATCCAGCATTTGATCACATCATGCAAAAATGGATGCAGTCTACCGATATTCTGATTGGTAAGAATACCTTTCAGATTTTTGAGCCTTACTGGCCGAAGCATGCTGAAGACTGGCCAGGAATTAATGAAGTAAATAAATATGTGCTATCCACCAGTTTGGATCACTTGGACTGGCAAAATACGATCTTTCTAAAAAGTATTGATGAGATCATTAACCTGAAGGCTTCAGGGGAGGGGAATATTCGGGTGTATGGCAGTGCTGCAGTGGTACAGGCGCTTTTTAAACATGATCTTGTGGATGAACTCTATTTAATGACCTTTCCTATAATATTGGGCAAAGGAAAACGTCTATTTGCTGAAGACTCTATGCCAGCAGCATTTGCACTGACAGATCATCAAGTGACTTCAAATGGCGTGGTATTGAGCTGTTATCAGCGGGCAGGCAAGGTTAAAACTGGCCTGGTTGGAGAATAGCTCTATTAGGCTGTGAGCAAATGAATATGAGGTAACTGAAAGATTAATTTAGCTAATCCTGAAATTTTGCCAAGTCTGGGTTATTGCTTTTAACTCTAAATTTGCAGGAATTTTCATCAAAAAAACTGAAATATTGTAGTATCGTTTAATTACTGTACGTTCGGTTATAATTTTATTAAAAAACACTTAACAAGTGCTGAAAACTCTATATAATGCACCCCATCAAGACGTCGCGCTCATAGCTCAGCTGGATAGAGCACTTGGCTACGAACTAAGGGGTCGGGAGTTCGAATCTCTCTGAGCGCACCAATCTTGATAAAGAATTCTGAAAAAACCGCACATTGATGCGGTTTTTTTACGTCTTTAGTTTTTAATTTTTCATATAAAAAACCAATAATTAGACATGAACTTAAGATTTTAATTTCTGCTGTACTTTTAAGGCATAGACGGTATTACCACCAACTGCCGGCAACATGTCATGATAGGGAAGGCTGCGCATGGCTTTCAGTAAAAAAGGCGCCTGATCATGAATTTTCATGGAACTGGTGATTTGGAATAGCGTTCCCTGAGATTGCGGCAAAAGCTTCATTCCACCCCGTACAAATTTTAAATCTCCGCCATTAGCATAGAATTGGTTTTGTAAGGTATTTGGCTGTTCAAAACGCATTTTAAAATTAAAGGGAATCTGAATGACGCCCAAGCCGACTGATACCTTGTAGTTGGCATCAATACTTTGCGGGTTGACTGGGTTCAGTTCCACTTTTTTGATTTGTCGCGGAAAGAGTTTCTGGCTGGCCTGAGCCGATAACCAAGGCTGCAGCTTCTCAGTTGGATGTGAGAAATATTGATAGGTAGTACTGAATCTTAGATTTTCTGAACCTTTACCGGCCTTGACCTGATAATTGGGCAAAATAAAGCTGACAGGTTGTCCTGATTTTTGACTAAGCTGGGCAATTTTCTGAGTTTGCTGATTGCTGAGCTGAACTTGGGGTATTGCCATATTTAAAATTGTAGCAGCAGGATATTTAAAACGCTGTTGTAAAGCTTCAAGCAGAAAGGCATTGGTGCCAGCAGGAATGCCGAGTTTGGCTTCCGGCAGGGTATTTAGAATCTTGCTAAATAGAAAACCTCGCGGCTGGTTTAGATCACCCCATTGCGTCACCGTTACTAAGGTTTTATTGGGGCTCAGTGCAAACCATTCCAGCTTTCCGGCCCCATAGGGAATTGGCGCGTCCAGAATTAGTGTGCTGATACTGTTATTTTCCAGATGATGCTGCATCACCACAGTTTCTTTAAAGTTTAAGACCGGGATTGGGGTAGGAATATGCACCTGATATTTGACTTGTTGAATGCTACCTTGCTGTTCAATCACCTTGGCGGATTTTAGGGTCGGAAACAGGCCGACATAATTCGGATAATGTTGCAGTAATTTTTCGACTTGTGCTTCGGATGCAGGCAAGACTACAGCCGCACTATAAAACTGGGATTTGCTACTAGAAGCCGTTTTAAAAGTCGGTAGATGGGTTTTGCTGGCAGGATGCGCATAAATCAGGATACGTTCGCCAGTGAGTTCAGCCAGTTGCTGAGAATTGCCTTGAAATACATCAAGACTGCTTGGCAGATTAGGGGTCCATAGCATTATTTTTGCGAAAGCTGGTGAGATTGCACATAAGGTACTACTCATCAGCAAATAGGGGATCAATCCTTTCATCCAATGTCCTATTGTGTGTTTTTTGTTTTAATGATGATTTATTTAAAACTAAATTCAGTTATTTCCAAAGCAAAGTTATGTAATTGATAGCATAAGCCATGAGTTTTAAGCATATTTTGATATAGTATGGATCAGGATTTTATATTTTTGATGTAATGCTATGACTGAGTCAGCACCGACTTTATCCACCCGTTATTATCTCACTCTAGAAGAATCTCAGGATGGATTTGCCCTGGCCACTTTTGGCAAAAAACAGATTTCACGGTTTCTGACGCCTTTGGTTAGCATCGGAATTATTATCTGGGGCTTTTCGATGGGCCTGAATGGGGTTGGTCGTTATTATGTGGCTTTGGGTGCCTTCTTTCTGATTCTACAGGGCATCATGCGTTACTGGTTCCTGCCGATGATGTTTAAGCGCCAGTTTGTAAAATATCAGTTTGGAAAAAGTGAACAAGGCATTGACCTGTTTCAGGACTATGCAGAAATTTTCAATAACGGACGTAGCAAGGTCGTGCATTATAATGAAGTACAAAGTTTTGCTATCGGCAAGCTGACCTATATGCTGGAACTGAAAAACCGTACAGTGGTGATTGTGCCAAAACGTGCCTTTAAAGATGGTACTGAGCAAAGCATTTTCGAAAATACCTTCAAGAAATAAGACAGATCAAGAACAGGAAAGAGATCATGAGTACACGCCCATCAAAAATTGTTTGTGTCGGTCGCAGTTATGCTGACCATGCCAAAGAGCTTGGAAATGCGGTACCTGATCGTCCTGTGTTGTTTATCAAGCCACCGAGTGCTTTGACTGCACTGGATGCTGGTATTGAATGGAATCCGGACTGGGGTAACTGTCATTATGAGTGTGAACTAAGTTTGCGTATTGACCGTACCTTAAGCAAGGAAAATGATCCTGCCAAAGTTTTGCAGGCAATTGGTGCTGTGACTTTAGGTCTGGATCTGACCTTGCGTGATCTACAAGATGACCTAAAGAAAAAAGGTCAACCTTGGGAACGGGCCAAAGCTTTTGACGGTTCTTGTGTACTTGCAGACTGGATACCGGTAGCCGATGTCATTACTGACTGGAAAGATGTGCATTATACGCTAGAGATCAATGATGAGCGGCGTCAAAAAGGCGATACAGCTTTATTGATTTTTGATATTGCAACTTTATTGGCAGACATTAGTCAGGTATTTACACTGGAAGCAGGTGATGTGGTCATGACCGGTACACCAGCAGGAGTGGCAGCCTTACAATCGGGTGATCAGTTGAAAATGACCCTAAAAGGCCAAAATCAGGATTATGTTTGGACGACATTTGTAAAGTAAGACCGGATTTTTGAGATCAAGGAGCCGAAGGGCTCCTTTATTTTGTTTAGAAAAGTGTAATGAGCAAGGGATGATTTATCAGACTGATCAGGCACGGTTGCCATTCAGTTTCTAGATATAAATTGGATAGCGTCTAAATCGTTTTTTACGCATCACGAATATTGCCTGAATCCCCCCATCGTATGTCTATTTTGATGTTATATCTTCTACTTCTAACATTTTTAGTATGTAGCGGCTCCAATCAAGAACGGGAATATATTTGAATCATCGTCAGGCACTAGATGTCAAAGCATCTGCCATCATGTTTGTACTGTGTATGTTGTGGGGTTTGCAGCAGGTCGTACTGAAGTGGGCGGCCAGTGATATTTCTGCCCTGATGCAAATTGCATTACGTTCAGCCTTATCTGCACTTATGGTTTATCCTTTAATTCAGCAGAGTGTACGCCGTCAGCTTTGGAATGCACGATACTTATCTGCGGGTTTACTGGTTGGTGTGCTGTTTGCCGCTGAATTTTATCTGGTGGGTGAGGCGCTGCGTTATACCTCAGCTTCGCATACCATTGTCTTGCTCTATACTGCACCAATTTTTGTGGCTTTGGGCTTGCACTGGAAACTGCCGGCGGAACATTTGTCTCATGTGCAATGGGGAGGAATTTTTCTTGCCTTTAGTGGTATTGTGGTGAGTTTCCTGCTGCGCCCGCAGACAGGATCTGCTTTACAATCTCATGCCTTATGGGGAGATTTTCTGGCGCTACTGGCGGGCGTGTTCTGGGCAGCCACGACCGTGAGTCTACGTTTGAGCTCGCTGGCTGAAGCGCCTGCAACCCAAACCTTATTCTATCAATTGCTGATCGCTGGCATGGTATTGTTGCCTTTGTCCTTTTTGACTGGGCAAGCCAGTATCCAATGGACGACCTTGTCTATTTCTAGCCTGATTTTTCATACGGTGGTGATTTCCTTCGCCAGTTATCTGATCTGGTTCTGGATGCTAAAACATTATCTGGCTTCACGATTAGGGGTATTTTCCTTTTTAACACCAGTATTTGGCATGCTGTTTGGCGTGTTAATTCTAAATGAGCATATCGAGATCAATTTCATTGTTGGGACCTGTATGGTGATGCTGGGCGTGATTCTGGTGAGTTTACAGGGATGGTTAAACAAGCCTGTGCCTCAGATCAAGACTCAAACCTCTATATAAAAATCCGGTCAATGAAAATAACGACACTTAGTTTTTGGATTATAGCTTTAATGACAGCAAGGATGATTATCTGCTGACAATTGATCCAATTCATTTAAAAAAATCCTCTCAAAAGAGAGGATTGAATTTATTTACTGCGGAACAGTTCTGATAATGGAAAACTGAGCTTTTCTTCCAGAAACTGATCAGTTTCATTCAGTTTAGGTGAGAACTTTTGCATCCAGAGATCATCAGTATGCACATCAGTCAGATGCTGTTTGCGCGGCAATGGATAAGGAAGCTGTAGATAAAAATTCCAGAAGCTGACCTGATCCAGATCGCGTACCAGCACATATTCATTGTCATCTGTACGTTTAATCAGATTCTGTTTTTCAAACATGCTGACATAGCTAGGCCAGCGTCCAATTTCATCCCGTCCCAAAACTTCTAGTGCCTGGGCTTCACTGACACTTTCACCAGTTTTCTGCTTTTTATAAAACAGTTCTAATAGATCCAGCAACATGACGATTGGATGGCGCTTATTGTCCTGTCCAGATTCGAATGCAGTCAGGGCATAGCTGATTTCCACGCCCAGCAATACAATAATCCAGGACAGATAAATCCAGAGCAGGAAAATAGGGACAGCTGCGAAAGCTCCGTAAACAATTTCATAACTGGTAAAGTTTGACATCAAAAAGCCGAACAGGTTTTTCAGAAGTTCGAAGACGATGGCACTAAACAGACCGGCAATAAAAGCTGATTTGAGCGGTACACTCCGATTGGGAATAGTCCAGTTCAGAATAAAAAAGCCAAGCACGGTCAGAGAAAAAGATATTACCCAGAGAATAAAGGCACCATCCAGTTCATAACCGGCAAAGTTATTACTGAGAATATTCATGGAGGCCAAAGTAGAAGAAATCACAAAGGCGCTGCCCAGCAAAATTGGACCAAGTGAAATTATGGTCCAGTAACGCATAAAACCGATAATGCCACCGCGGGTTTCAGTCACACGCCAGATCCGGTTAAAGACCGTTTCGATACTACTGAGCATCAGTACTGTTGTGATAAATAAGAAAAGAATACCGATAATAGTTAAATTGCTGGACTTCTCCGTGAAGGCATTGAGGGCTTTATCGAAAGCGATCGTTGTTTTAGGTAAAAAGTTACTATAGATCAGCTGTTGGAGCTGTTGTCGTGCCGGTTCCAATGCTCTGATTGAAGAGATAATGACCAGAAACACGGTCAGCATCGGAACTACAGCAAACAGGGTAGTATAGGTCAGTGAACCAGCCTGCTCACGACATCGGTCAGCCTCGAAACGCCGTAGTACAAATAAAATAAATTGAAACCAGTGTTTTTCATAAAAAGGTAACTTCTTTAAATATTCAACGATCATGCGCTTTCAATCTCAATTTTTTTATTCATCATGAATTTTCATTCTTCAGCTTACCCAAAAAAGTTGCGAAATACCGTATAGTTTTATTTTTTTAAGTAATGAATAAGAACTTTATGCAACCTTATGTCCTTGTTTTATATTACAGCAAATATGGCTCAACCAAAGAAATGGCGCATCTGATTGCGAATGGTGTTGAAGCAGCAGGAATGGCTGTAAAAATTCGTACTGTTCCAAATATTGCGACCGTAGTGAAAGAAGCAGAGCCGAGTATTCCGGCAGAAGGTGATATCTACTGTACTTTAGATGATCTTGCCCAGTGTGCTGCTTTGGCATTAGGTTCACCCACCCGTTTTGGGAATATGGCTTCAGAAATGAAATACTTTTGGGATCAGACCACCAGTTTATGGCTGAATGGTGCTTTGCATGGCAAGCCAGCCTGTGTTTTTACCGCGTCAGGCTCAATGCATGGCGGACAGGAAAGTACTTTACTGACGATGCTACCGCCATTGTTTCATCACGGTATGATGATCATGGGATTAAGCAATGCGACACCAGCTTTGTCTAATACTAAAAGTGGTGGCACGCCTTATGGCGCAAGTCATGTGAGTGGCCCACGACATGACCAAGGCTTAAGCCAGGATGAGAAAATTTTGTGTGAAGTACAGGGTAAACGTCTGGCCGAGGTTGCTTTAAAACTCAATCAAGCTTAATAAGTTAATTAAAAAGGAAATGAAGAATCAGCTTCATTTCCTTGATTTTATTAATCTTCTTTTTGATCTTTTTGATCTTTTTGATCTTTTTGATCTTTTTGATCTTTTTGATCTTTTTGACTGAATCTATGTTTGCAATTCAGACACTGATAATCCAGAAACAGATTGCGATCTACAGAAACACCTGCTTTTTTACCTAAGAAGTTTCCGACCACGCCACCAGTAATGCCTACGCTGATTGCGCCTACGAAGGTTCCCACCGTGCCGCCTACAATTACCCCTAAAGGACCTGCGACTGTTCCAATGGCAGCACCAATTGAAGCACCAGAGGCTGCACCACCTACTGTACCGGCAGTGGCACCAGCTGAGGTCATTAAAATACCACCAATTTTTTTCAGATTCTTTTCGTGATCGCGTAGCTCAATTTCCGTTGAACCACATTTAGGACATTGCATAGGATTTTCCATCAGCGATTAGTATTTATTCATTTTAAGCAAATGTGTGATATGGAACCTTACTTAGACAAGTAATTATTCAGCACATCCGGCTCAACAGTATGTAGGTTCTGAATATTGAAGTCAGGAACATTTCATACCAATTTGATTCTAGTGGAATTTTATTCAGAGAAGTTTAGCTGAGTTGTAAATACATGCATTTTCCACTAAGAAACCGGTGAAACTGGTACAAGGACCTCCTATTACCGATATTTTTACCCCTTTTGATATGGCTTTATCCTGTTTAAAAGGGCAATTACGTAATGATGTCAGCTTCTCTGTGGGTGCGATTCTGGATCAAACCGGTAAAGATGTGGTGACCAATGGAGGTAGTGGGAAAATGGTCACTCAAGGCGCTGGAGATATGGTGCAGTCTGCTTTATTTCAGGCGGGAGTCAACTTAATGAACCGACGTGATCCCCGAATTATTGAAAGTGAAGCCAAGTGGGGGATTCGGGATCCAAGACAGATTCAGGCCTCTGATTATTATGTGACTGGCAGTATTAACAGTCTGGATTTTATTCCGGGGGGTGGATTTGATATGCAGATTGCGGGTGTTGGCCCGAACTACAGTCAAACCCGTATTATGGTTGGTCTGGATTTATCTCTTACCGATACACGTACGAGTAAAGTCGTTGCGAATGTATCGCTGCAAAAGCAGATTGCTGCACAGGATTATGGTGTCAGTGCCGGGCGGTTTACTGGACGTACCTTGTTAAATGTTCAAATCGGTAAAGGAGAACGTGAGGCGACTAATTTTGCTTTACGGCAAATGTTGAATCTGGCCACTTTTGAATTACTCAGTCAGGTTGTCCCACCTCCAGTCTTTGCAGGTTGTCGTGCACAAATACCACCTGAATATGGTCAGCTCAATCTGACACGAAGTTCTGTGGCTTTGCATAAGTACAAAAAAAGTCAGGAGCAAAATAGTATAGCGTCCAGTACTGCTGTTCAGGAGTCAGCTGCAACAGAATCTTCTTCATCCAATGAAAAAAATAAATCGACCAATTCACCGAGTAAGGATACGAAGCCACCTAAAAACAAAGAATCCGAAGTGATTCAGAATCCTGAAGCAGATCCTGAAATGAGTAAACAAGATTTAATTAAATATATCAGTAAGAAAAAAGCTTCGTCTTCTTCAGGTGTAATAAAGAACAAAAAAGATTCGCAAGAAATGAATTCTAAAGAAAAAGAAGAGGAGAAAGTATCCATGTTGTGGGATGCCAATCCTGAAGTTATAGAAAATTACTGGTCAAGTTCTCAGCGTGATTAATTGACCAGTAAAAATGGGCTCGCTCCCATTATGAGAAAGAAATACTGAGCGAGAAGTATTTCAAAGCTAAAAAAGGAAAAACAACGATGAAAAACACGATCAAAACAATCGCTTTATCCGTCGCTTTCCTGTCTGGTGCAGGTATGGCATATGCTCAAGATGATGAAACACCAACTGAAGTAACCGTAGATACTGGTTTACAAGCGACCCTGGAGTCGATCTCTCAGCAGGTGGAAAATGGTTCTGCCTTGAATCTTGCAGTAAATACAGGTGATGTTGATGCCAGCGTCGATTTACAAGCATTAGGAGAGGTATCAAGAGAAGCACAGGATGCAATTAGTTCAATTGAAGGTACGATTGAAACTACAGCAATTGGCGCCGCGAATACAGGTAGTATTACACTAGAGCAAGGCAGCTTTAATAGCGTGATATCAGACGTATCAGATGAGACATATAACTATGACTTCAGTGAAGTTACCAGTGCAACTAATAACTCAGAAACTGTAGAAGAGCTCTCAGAGGTTGCTGATAGTTCAGACATCTCAGAAGTAGTGAGTACTACACTGGCGACCAACTACAGTGAGCAAATCAATGAAACTTTAAGTAATTATAGTGCAGCAAATATTGCTTACAATGCAGGTACCATTGATGCATCTGTAAGTGCAATTGCAGAAGGAACTCAAACTGCTGTTAACAACAGCATCACAACTACCGCCATTGGTGCTGTCAACAGCGGTAGTATTACTGTGACTGTCAAATAGTTTATTGTTGAAAATAAACCAAGGGTCTAACTATTGGCAGATAGTTAGGCCTCTTATTTTATAATAATATCAGTTTAAATTGTTGTTATTTGTCGGATAATAAATTCTTGAGGCTTTAGTTTTCTTGAAATCTCATAAGAAAAAGTCGGAGTACAACTATTTACGTGCAGTCGAAAATAGATAGTTTTATAGCTATGTTTTAGTTATTCCTAGCTAACCGAAATTAAAAAAATCCAATAAAAAAGAGTGCCGAAGCACCCTTTAAAATATTCATTTGTAAACTTAATCGCGAACAAATTCGACAGTACCATTTGCCAAAGATTTCACACGCGCTAATGATTCAACGCGGTAACCTTTTTCAAGTAACAAGTCACGGCCTGGCTGGAATGATTTTTCAATCACAATCCCGATCCCGACCACTTCAGCATTCGCCTGATGAATCAAGTCAGCAAGACCCAGTGCTGCCTGACCATTTGCCAGGAAGTCATCAATCACTAAAACCTTGTCAGATGAACTAATGTGTTTATTTGAAATGGCAATCGTGCTTTCAGTCTGTTTGGTAAATGAAAATACTTTAGAACGGTATAAATCATCTTTTAAAGTGAGAGACTGGTATTTACGTGCAAAGATTACTGGAACACCAAGCTCTAAGCCTGCCATGACTGCAGGTGCAATACCGGACGCTTCAATGGTAATAATTTTGGTTATACCAGCATCTTTAAACAGACGCGCAAATTCCTGACCAATTTGCTGCATCATGATTGGATCAATTTGGTGATTTAAGAAAGAATCAACTTTCAAAACTTCTTCAGATAGAACGATACCTTCGGCTAAGATTTTCTGTTCTAGTGCGTGCACGGGAGAATCCTCAAGAGCAGGTGCTTTTTAAAGCAAAAGCGTATTGTAAAAAGCACCCAAAAAAAATCAAGCGAAATTCACCAAAAAACCTTAGTTCGTTTTACCGTTATAGCTGGTCAGCAATAAACCGTAAGAGGTTTTCTTGTCGACATGCGATACTTTGACTGGTAAGTAGTCCAGTTTCGGTGCTAACCAGAAAGTAGTTTCACGGCCTGGTTTGTTGTGTTTAATCACTACTTTAATGGTACTAAATGAACCATATTTGGTGCTCACCGTTTCTGTACCTTGTTTGACGAATTTACGGCCTTCCACTTCTTTGGCATCAGCAATGTAGTAATTCGATTTTAAACCACCATTTTTCAGGTCTTCACGAATCTGCAATTCAGCATTTAACTCATCCAGTACATCTGCTCTCCAGGCAAAAGAACGTTTTTCATCATCTTTCTTGGTACTGATCGTTTTGCTAGAAGGATTAAAGTTAATACTCATGGTGTTGCTATGCACCAGAATCTTGCTGGTACGGCTGAAACTGCTTGAACCAATCTTGCCATTATTGAAAGTAAAACGGCTGGTTTCAGTCGCTGAAGCAACGCCACCTGCTTTAGCTGCAAAAACATAGGTCCAGTTATTACCAGATTTGCTTAAGGTACGGGTAGCAGAACCCATATTTTTTCCATTGTAGCTAAACTGATAATTGGCTTGGAAAGGCGCCATGGCGAAGGTCTGGGTGGATAAACCAGTAAGTACCATTGCGGTAGTCAAGCCTGCAGTCACCCCTAAAGTTTTGAATACAGTTTTCGCCATAAAGAATTGTCCTGTGTAATTTCAGATAAAATTGATCACTTTCCACTTTTTATTATTTGGTCAAAATGTGGAAAATGAAGGGAGATTTTCAATAAAAATGTATATTTCATGTAGTTACTGGTGAGTTTGTTTAGTTATTGAATTACACACAGTTTAAGTCGGTTCTTTCTGTTTGATCGGTGTGACTTTATTGTCATCCATGTCGTCTTCGTCCCATTTCTCTTCTTTTTCCTGAGAAAGCTTTCTGAACAGGGCAGCAAGATTCACATTACCGATCACCACCAGTTCAGCTTCGCGAAGTACGGCGTGATTTACATGAACCTTACCAAGCGTCTCAATCACCGAGCGGTTTTTACCTAACCAGCGGTTTAAATCCAGATGCAATAAATCATCTTTTACTTTAATGACGCCCAGTTTTTCCAGAATCATGCCAAGAGGGTCCTTATTCAGCACGCGCTGATAGAAAAACAGGGCGAATCGTACCCCCAGTTTATAAAAGACATTTGGGTATTTGGCTTCAATCAACTGGGTATCACTGATCTGTTCAAATACAATGAGCTGCGTATTCTTATTCAGCTCCATTTGCACCAGTTTTAAATCAACCGATAAGGTCACGTTCAGACCTTTATAGTCCAGCGTGGCATAGAGTCGTAACCAGTCATCATGCAGATCGGCATGCAGATCTTTCAGCATGGAAACATTGTCAGTGACAAAACGTTGAAATGTCGCATTCAGGAAAACTTGAGACAAAGGAAATTCGCGTTCATCCTCAATAAATCCTTCCGCCTTTTGATATGCCTGGCGAATTTTATTAGAAATATTGGAAATTAGCGTTTGCATCTTTAAGCGTCCTGGCAACTATATGTTTTAATTCGAAGTGTATCTTGTCGAATTGTATAAAAAATACAAGAGTTTCAGCTTGCAGTTTAGCAAAATAAATAGCACCATTTTTAGGGTTTTAGTTATGTAACGTTGAAGATTTGATGGGTTTGGCATTTTTAAAAGAAAAATGCAAAGCCGTTTATTTTTTAATTTTAAAAATGCTGTTTGGGGGATGGACTCAAGTCTGGGTTCGTAGCGATGAGATCAACCATGATATTAATGCCTCTGGTCAAAGCCTGGTGGAAAGATCCAATTTTTAATAGCGCCGTATTTGCAGCTGTTATTTTGCACGTGATTTTTCTCACGCTGGAATTTGGTATGCCACAAGATCAGGAGAGCATGACTAAAGAGATTGCGGTCAGTATTCGTCAAACTGATGAAAAAATTGAGCATGCAGATTTTCTGGCTCAAACTGATCAGCAAGGTTCAGGCAAATTTCGTGAAGCACATCGTATGTCGAGCGATATGCCTGCACCGTTGATGGAGCAAAAGACCGGAGAAGAGCAGCAAGAAAGTCCGGACATGTTGCAACAGCAGCGTGAATTAAGCTTTGAAGAAAAAGTGCTGATGACGACTTTAAGCTGGCAAAAACAGGCGGAAGAAAATCAGCGCAAAAAACTGCAGGAACAGTTACAAAGTCAGTTTCAGGCCAAAGCCGCTATGGTAGCCAGTCTTGAAGCCCAATATCTGCAACGACAACAAAACTTCAGTCGTCAGCAAAAAATTAAAACCGTAGATGGCATCCAGTCCAAACAGGATGTTTCTGCGGCTTATCTGGAAAAATTCCGTCAAAAAGTAGAGTTCTATGGTAACCGCTATTATCCAGACGCGGCTAAACAGCAGAATCTGGCAGGAGAGGTGCGCTTGATGGTGATCCTGAACCAGAACGGCGGAATTCGTGCAATTCGCTTAATTGACAGTTCAGGGCATAGTTTGCTAGATGAAGCTGCAAAATCTTCAGTACGCAAGGCAGCACCGTTCGGAGCATTTGATGCCAAGATGTCGGATATTTCCGAGTTACGAATCATTCGAACCTGGCGTTTTGATCCGGCTGAAGCAGAATTTGAGGTGCGTTAATCTGGACGCTTCGCCTGTATATAACTACCTTGCTGAGTTCCATCATCCCAAACCACATTTAAATGGTTCTCATCTATGGCTAGATATTTGGGAAATATCATCAAGTCCTGGTACTTTGGATCTGCTTTTAAGCCAATACACTCTTTATTTTGCCACCATGTTCCTTCGGCAAATTGATCTAGAGCACCATAGGCCAGATACCATTTAAAGGTACCATCTGCTTGCAGAAGCAACTCCGAACCTAATTCCATAACTCCGTTTAAATAATAATGGCCTGCCCATGAGCTTTGGTTCTGTTGAAATTTAATTTTTGGGCACATGGGAATTGAGTGGGCATAAAGTGCTGAACACAGCCAGGGAGAGAAAATAAGTAATGCAGTCGAGAACAATCTTTTCATTACGTTCTCCTAAAATTTTTGAAGCACAGTTCTTTGTTAAAGTTCATTATGTGCTTATGTATTTCTGGAAGAAATCATGAATGCGTAAGCAGATATTTTTTTAAAACTCTGTATCTAAGAACAGATCAAGAAAAAAATAAATAAGGATCGATGAGTATTTAATTTAACTGTGCATCATAGCGCCGTAAAACTTCACAGACTTCCACGCTGAAATATGTATACCAGCTATTTTTCCCTAGCTCTTGAGCGGCCTGATGTTCAGCATCTTCATGCCAGGCGCGAATATCATGAAGACTGTTCCAGTAAGAAAGCGCAATTTCCTGAGTACCTTCGGTTAAGGCTTCAAAATACTGGCACTGAAATTGTGAAAGGGCTCTTTCTCTCATTCGCTGGGCTGTTTCAAAATAACACTGATCTAATTCTTTAATTTGCGCTTTGAAAATCACGACATATTTCATGAAGGTTTTTATTTTATTTCTTAAATTGAGCTTATTATGAAGTGAATAAAATGAAAAAAGCGAGCCTTAGCCCGCTTTTTAATTATTGAATTTTAATCTCTTTCCAGATAAGGATTAGCAATACCCAGTTTGTCCAGAATCTCGATCTCAATGCCTTCCATTTCTTCAGCATCTTCCTCTGAAGTTTCATGGTCATAACCCATCAGATGCAAAGTGCCATGTACCAGCATATGGGTGAAATGGAGCAGTGGAGCTTTGGCCTGTTCAGCAGCTTCACGCAGCACTACTGGAATACAAATCACCAAATCACCGATCGGGAAAGCATCCAGAACCTGTGCCATTTCATCTGGAAGTTCACTTGGAAAAGACAGGACATTGGTCGGTTTATCCTTGCCGCGATATTCCAGATTGAGTTTATGACTTTCGTCATTATCGACACAGGCAATGCCAATTTCACAATCACTTTGGGTACCGATATGGCGCAAAGTGGTTTCTACAACTTTTTTAATATAGGCACGTTTCAGCACCAGTTCTGGTGACTGAAAGTCCTGTTGCAGGGAGAGACTAAGTTTCAACGTGAATCCTTAAAAATTAAATAACAATGCAGCTTTAATGCTGTGCATCAGCCGCAGCATCATTCTCAGCGATCAAGGCTTCCTGACGGGCTTTACGCTCAGCACGAGCCTCAGCGCTTAAACGCTGCTGTTCACTGTCCCAGCCTTCGTAGGCTTCAACAATTTTCTGAACCAGCTGGTGACGCACGACGTCACGAGAATGGAAACGGGTAATATGAATTTCAGGGATTTTATCAATCACACGTAAGGCATGTGCCAGACCAGACTGCTGACCTCGTGGTAAATCCACCTGAGTCACGTCACCAGTAATCACTGCACGTGAACCGAAACCTAAACGGGTCAGGAACATCTTCATCTGTTCAGGTGTAGTGTTCTGGGCTTCGTCCAGAATCACAAAAGAATGATTCAGGGTACGACCACGCATATAGGCAAGCGGTGCAACTTCAATAATCTGACGTTCGATCAGCTTGGCCACTTTTTCGAAACCAAGCATCTCATACAGGGCATCATAAAGGGGACGCAAATACGGATCGATCTTCTGGGTTAAATCCCCCGGCAGGAAGCCAAGTTTTTCACCTGCTTCAACTGCAGGACGAACCAGTAAGATACGCTGGATTTCATTACGCTCCAGCATATCTACAGCGGCTGCAACGGCGAGATAGGTTTTACCGGTACCCGCAGGGCCAATACCAAAGGAAATATCACTTTGCAGAATACGCTGTACATAACGTTTCTGGTTGGCACCGCGCGGATTGATCCGGCCTTTACGCGTCTGCAGCCAGACATTGTCCAGACCGGTATGTTCCTGTTCTTCCAGGTTCTCCTGGAGTTCACGATCGGTCTGGCTACCTTGAATCATCATATGCAAAGTATCTGCACTGATCTGCTGGCTGTGTTCAGATTCTTCATGAAGACGTTGCAAGAGCATTTCGGCTCTCTCAACGGCATCGATTCCACCATCGATAAAGAAACTTTCACCTCGGTGGGAAATTTTGACGTCTAAACGTTGTTCAATTTGTTTCAAATGACCGTTATAGGCACCTAAGACGGCTTGTAAACGGTCCATCGAAATTCCAGGAAAAGCTACTGTACGTCGAATCGTTGCAGTCAAGAGTGTTCCTTTTAGAAGTGTACGTTATATGCTCTACATTACGCCACGTCAGGCTCAAGATTCAAGAGCTCACCGTAAACTAAATTTAAAGTTTTAATTTCGGTGATTTCGATCTCTGCAAAGCGTCCTACCCACGATGCATTGCCAATAAAGGTGACATAACGGGTGTTGTCTGCTGTACCGACTAGAACGTTCGGGTCTTTATCAGAAACTTTCTCAACCAGTACGCGCTGGACTGTACCGAGCATGGCATCTGTTTTACGAATACTGGACTGTTTAATCCAGTCCTGAACTTTGGCCAAGCGTTCTTTTTTCACCTGTTCAGGTGTCGTATCTTCCAGCTCTGCGGCAGGGGTGCCCGGACGTTTGGAATAAACAAAACTATAAGAATGGTCGAAATCCAGATCCTGAATAAACTGATAGGTTTCTTCGAAGTTCTCATCGGTTTCGCCCGGGAAGCCGATAATAAAGTCTGAAGATAAATGCATGTCTGGGCGAACTTTACGTAACTTTTCGATTTTCTCGATATACACATCAATGGTGTGATTACGTTTCATCGCCTGCAATACATCATTGGAACCGCTTTGCACCGGCAGATGCAGATGCGACACCATCTGTGGCAGGTCACGATAGCACTGGATCAGATCATCATTGAATTCCAATGGATGGGAAGTGGTATAACGAATACGGCCAATACCTGGAATTTCTGCAACCAAACGTAACAGATCGGCAAAAGTACAGATTTTTCCGTCAAAGGTCTCACCGCGATAACCATTCACGTTCTGACCGAGCAGGGAAATTTCACGCACACCTTTTTCTGCTAAGCCAGCAATTTCAGCCAGAACGTCATCCAGCGGGCGAGATACTTCTTCGCCACGTGTATATGGAACTACACAGAATGAACAGTATTTTGAGCAGCCTTCCATGATCGAAACAAAGGCCTTATAACCTTCAACACGCGGTTCAGGCAGGAAGTCAAATTTTTCGATGTCCGGGAACGAAATATCGACCAGTTTAATTTTTTCTTTTTTCGGTTTTTCGACCTGCTCAAAATGCTGGTCCAGCATTTGCGGTAAACGGTGCAGGGTTTGCGGGCCAAAAATCATGTCTACATAATTGGCACGTTTCTGGATATTGTCACCTTCCTGAGAAGCCACACATCCACCGACACCAATAATCAGATCCGAATTTTTTTCTTTCAGCTTGCGCCAGCGGCCCAATTCTGAGAATACTTTTTCTTGTGCCTTTTCACGGATCGAGCAGGTATTCATCAGCAGAATATCCGCTTCTTTAGGATCAGTGGTCAGCACATAGCCGTGGGAATCGCCCAGCAGATCTGCCATACGGTGACTGTCATACTCATTCATCTGACACCCTTGCGTTTCGATATACAGTTTTTTAACTGAACCATCGATGGCTGGGGTGTGCGCTGGCTGGGTGACAGTGTTTTCTGAGGCAGCTGGGGCACCATTCGGAATGAAGGTTTGAACCGTCATGTAGGCTCCTACAAGGTAATACGTCGAAAGAGTGAACGAATAACCTGTTTGCATAGGCAAACGGGTAAATAAAAATTCAATTCACGTTCTGAAATCTTTAAAAGGCGCATATTTTAGCAGGAAAGTCGCTTAAACTTATAGCCTAAAATGCGGCTGGGAAAATATTGATTTATGGACAAAAAGTGTCTGAAAATTAATATTGTCTAATCATAAGGTTACATAAGTGAACAATACAGTGGGTTATAATTTTCCGGCTAACTCTTATGATAGGCAACAGGGGCTGGGCGAAAACTCGATGATAGAAGGCAAATTGATGTTTAAACACACTAAAAATATGAAGAAATATTATAAATTACTAAGCTTGAGTGTGGCGTGTCTCTGTTCAATGAGTGTGCAGGCAGCAGAAGAACAATTTAATGATGCCTTACGCGCGGCAAATGCTGGAAATATCGGACAATTACAACAATATCAGTCTGCCATGCAAAATGATGTCTTGGGCTATTATCCTGAATACTGGATTCTGAACCAGAATCTTGGCTCACAACCTGCCAGTCAAATTATCAGTTTCGCCCAACGTTATCCTCAGTCGGCTATGGCAGAAAAACTCGCAGCCGATTATGTCGAAGAAAAAGTCAAAATGGCTGACTTTTCTACTGCGCAACCAGTTCTGCAATATGTCACCAATGCCGATCCGGCTGAAGCCTGTGCAGTTGCACAAGTCCGTGCCAAAAGTGGCGATCAGCTGGTTTATGCTGAGTTTAAGGATGTTTGGCTAACCACCAATTCTCAACCTGAGTCTTGTACAGGCTTGGGACGCATGATGTTATCCAGTCCGCTTATGACCAATGAAGACCGCCAGCAGCGTTTGTGGGTGCAATTACGTGCTGGTCAGTCTGGACAGGCTATTGCCACTGCACAAGGTTTAGGGCTTAACCTGTCTCTGGCTCAGCTCAATACGATTCAGGCCAATCCAACCAATTATTTATGGTCAGCCCCTAAAAGTACTGCCGCTGATCATGCCTATCTGATTTATGCGTTGGGGCGTCTGGCAGATAGCGATCTTGATTCAGCAATGTCCATTGTAAAACGTACTGCTGAAGGCACACCGGTACAAGTACAAAAAACACTATTCAGAACTGTGGGTTATATCGGCGGCACTACGGTAATGAAAAATAACTTCAACCGTGAAGTGCTGAACTATCTGGATGCCAGTTATGGTTTGCCATTTAGTCCGGAAGAAGCCGAAATTTATGCCCGTCAGGCGATTCGTTTTAGTGCCTGGGAAAGTCTGATTCGTGCCATTGATGCCATGAGTGTGAACCAGAAACAGGAAGACCGCTGGCAATATTGGCTGGCACGTGCCAGTGAACAGCGCACAGATCGCGCTTCAAAACAGGCGGCAGAAAGTATCTATAAAAAACTGGCAGTCGGTGAGGATTATCATAACCTGCTAGCGCGAGATAGATTAGGCCAGTTAACGGCTTCTACACCAAACTCAGCACAGCCATCCAGCCAGGCCATGCAACGCCTGAACCAAGATATTCATTTCCGCCGTGCCTTTGTCTTGCGTAGTATTAATGCGCCAGAGAATTATATTAACCGTGAATGGAACTGGGCAGTTCGACAGGCTTATTTAAGAAAAGATGACGATTTACTGTTGGCAGCAGCCAAACGTGCGATGGATATGGGCTGGTATGACCGTGCCATTTATGCAGCAGATCGTACTGCGGACAAGCATAATTACAATTATCGTTATCCGATGCCACATCAGAATTATGTCGTGAGCCATAGCCGTAATGCTGGCATTGATGCCGCTTGGGCTTATGGTTTGATGCGTCAGGAAAGCCGGTTTAATACCGGCGCACGCTCTCATGTAGGCGCTGGTGGTTTGATGCAAATCATGCCGGACACCGCCAAACTGGTTGCTCGTCAAATGGGTGAGACTTATAACCCCGCAGCCTTAACCGATATGAACACCAATATCCGTTACGGAACTTACTATTTATCAACAATTCAGCGTCAATTGAGCAATAGTCCAGTACTGGCTACAGCAGGTTATAATGCCGGCCCGAACCGTGCCCGCCGTTGGCAACCCGAATTCCAAAGTATTGCTGCGGATCAATATACCGAAACCATTCCTTTACTGGAAACGCGAGATTATGTGAAACATGTCATGACGAACGCGACATATTACGGTATTTTATTGGGACAGGGCGCACAATCGGTCGGTAAGCGTATGCAAGCCATTCCGTTACGTAATACACCATAGCATTCAAAAAATCTAAGGGAAGGATAGTTTGTTGATCAAGGGAATAAGGGGTGCTCAAATTTCTGCTGGATGGGCTGCGCTTTTATTTTTAGCAGCAAGTCCAGCTGCCTTTGCACTGCCAACGGGTTATGTCATGGACATCCAGATGGTACCGGCACTTTGCAGTCTGGATCCGGCCTACAGTAAAAAAAGAAAATGTCTTGAAGGTTATTCCCTAAATATTTCTGGTCTCTATCCTCAAACCACATCAACACATTGCACTACTACCAGTTCTGCGAAGTTACCGCCTTTGCAGGCTAAAGTGGTGGCCCGTATCATGCCGGATGAAAATACCCGCGCATTGCTCTGGCATAATATTGGTGGTTGTATTCCGATGAATGCCACGCAGTATTTTCGTACGGTGATCAATCATGCTGATCGTCTGAAAGTTCCAGAAGAACTTACTGAGCAGGAAAGCCATACCGTTTCCATTGATATGCTGCGTTCCAAATTTCTGAAAATCAATCCGCAACTGCCTTCAACAGCATTGCGTTTTAACTGCCATCAGACCCGCGCATCCAGTCTGCTGACGTCGATTCAGGTCTGCTACAACGCCAATGGCGGCTATAAAGGCTGTCCTGCAAACATTATTAATACATGCCCAAAAACTGTCACAATAAAAGGGACATACTAAGCTTTTTAGCCAAATTAATTTATATTTCCTATCATACTTTTGTTGAAATCCATTCTCTTTTACATGCATCTCGAAGAGGATTGGAGTACAATCTTTGCCGTTTATGATTATTAAGATTAGATAGAACAGCTATTTAATCATTATGACGATCCTCTCAATTGGAGATAATTACATGAAGCAACCTGTTCGCGTTGCCGTTACTGGCGCTGCTGGTCAAATTGGTTACAGCCTATTATTCCGTATCGCAAGCGGTGAAATGCTTGGTAAAGACCAACCAGTTATTCTTCAATTATTAGAAATTCCTGTTGAGAAAGCTCAGCAAGCGCTTAAAGGCGTAATGATGGAACTAGACGACTGTGCTTTCCCATTATTGGCGGGCATGATCGGTACTGATGATCCTAAAGTAGCTTTCAAAGATGCAGACTATGCTCTATTAGTTGGTTCACGTCCACGTGGTCCTGGTATGGAACGTGCTGACCTGCTTAAAGTAAATGGCGAAATCTTCATTGGTCAAGGCCAAGCACTGAACGAAGTTGCTAGCCGTGACGTTAAAGTTCTTGTTGTAGGTAACCCTGCGAACACTAACGCTTACATCGCAATGAAATCTGCTCCAGATCTTCCAGCGAAAAACTTCACAGCAATGTTGCGTCTTGACCACAACCGTGCGTTAACTCAACTTGCTCAAAAAGCGGGTGTTGCAGTTTCTGACATCGAAAACATGACTGTTTGGGGTAACCACTCTCCAACAATGTATGCTGACTACCGTTTTGCGAACGTAAACGGCGAAAGCTTGAAAGACAAAATCAACGATGCAGCTTGGAACAAAGACGTATTCCTTCCAACTGTTGGTAAACGTGGTGCTGCGATCATCGAAGCACGTGGTTTGTCTTCTGCTGCTTCTGCTGCAAACGCTGCAATCGACCATATGCGCGATTGGGCTCTTGGCACAAACGGAAAATGGGTAACTATGGGTATTCCTTCTGACGGTTCTTATGGTATTCCTGAAGGCGTAATGTTCGGTTTCCCTGTAACTACTGAAAACGGTGAATACAAAATCGTTCAAGGTCTTGAAATCGACGAATTCAGCCGTGAACGTATCAACGTTACACTGAACGAGCTTGAAGAAGAGCGCGCTGCAGTTGCTGACATGATCAAATAATTTAATCTTTTTAAGATTAAGTTAAAAAAGCACTCCATTGGGGGTGCTTTTTTATTGCTATTTCTAAAAAATTTAAAGAACAAAAAATAACATCTTGTGAAGGAGGGACAACTGAACTTTGCGAGTGGCTCATCTAGTTTAATAAGAAGAATCATCAACAAAAGAGGAGGTACTGAGATGTTAGAGCAGCGACCTACCATGGAACTTTTTTTTGAGCAACTCGGCTTGGATTCAAGCCCGGAAGCAATCGATGAATTTATCAAAACCCATCAGATTGGGATGGACGTCCCCTTACATAAAGCTCCTTTCTGGACCAAAAACCAACATGATTTTCTGATTGGTCACTGGAAAGAAGATGATGACTGGGCAATTTTTGTAGATGTACTCAATGAGCAATTGCATATTGAGGCGGAAGGAAGTGGTTCTTGTGATCTACCTTCTTCTAAGCGTCAATAATATTTTCAAATCAATGAACTGATTATTTTTATGATGGAGTGAGCGAATGGTATTAGAACAGCAAGTGACTTTAGAATTATTATTTGAGCAATTAGGCTTGCCTGCTGATGAAGCATCAATTGATGAATTTACCAAAAATCATCAGCTACCATCAGACGTGATTTTGCCGGATGCAGATTTCTGGAATGAGGGGCAAAGCGCTTTTCTTCGCGAACACTGGCATCAGGATGATGAATGGATCGTAATCATTGATAAACTGAACCAGCTTTTACATGTCGAAAGTGATAAAGAAGGCCCTGAAAGCAATTAAAGTTTCTTTATACAAAAAGACACAACAAAACCTAGTTCTTTGACTAGGTTTTTTTTGTCTTATCTTATAAGTTAGTCCTATAAATAACTACAATATATCTGATATAAGGAGGGCATATGCTCGGGAAGAACCAACCATCCTTAGAACTGTTATTTTCTCAACTCGGCCTCGCTAACAGCCCGGCGGCAATTGAGCTTTATATACGTACTCATCAGCTACCTGCCCATATGTCATTGCATGAAGCACCGTTCTGGAATAAAGCGCAGCGTTCGCTGTTGATTAGTCATCTGGTACAGGATGATGACTGGGCAATCTGGATTGATGAACTGAATCAGCAATTGCATCTGGATGCAGATCGACGCCGTTTGGCTTGAGTAAATCAAATTAATTCATAAAAAATGCCTCATCAATGTGAGGCATTTTTATAGGAACAGATTTCGTTGTTTTAATGCATACGGCTACGCAGAATCTGGATAAACCATTCCAGTTGACGATATTCATCAAATGCCGGATGCTGGCCTACCAGTTCATGGTCAAAATGGGCCGTTTTACTGTATTTATTTAGCCAGTGACGAGTCATGGCAGGCTCTTTCTTACTGGCAGATGCATAAGCCAGGAAGAAATAAATATCCGCATGCTCATAATTGGTCATTGGTTTTAGAATCTGCTGGGTAATAAGCGCATAATGATCTTCTTTGGTCAGCTCAAAGTAGATCATATAGGCTTTGGCCAGGTGTAAAGACAGATTGATATACAAATCCAGTGGCATTTCTTCAAATTCAATCCGGCTCTGCTCCAGCAGAACAATCGCTTCTTGCAGGAAATGCACCTGCTCTTGACGTAACTGGCTAATAGTCACCAATTGCAGACGAAGATCCGCCCGTTCAAGCGCCAGCTCAGGCGTATTGCCATTTAAAAACAGCTGATCTGTTTCACCAATGCGTGCAATGATCTCTTTGGGGGTTGGTCGCATGAACGCAGTCCTTATATCTCAATGATTGCTATATGAGGCTGAAAATTGAAATTTAAAGCGTGGAAAAAGGATTAGAGCAAACAGGTATCACTTCTTAACCAGGCGGTGATTGATAAACGTTGATGTTTGGCTTTTAAAACTTCATGCATTAAATCACTTTGGAAGAAGGCAATACGGTTTGGTTTAGGCTGGATAATATGCCATTGATCATTTTTATCCTGCAGATGTAGTTCGCCGCCCCAGTTATCTTGCCAATCATCATGCAGATAATAAACCGCAGAAATCATCCGGCCATTTTTGCCTTGAGGATTATCGCGATGCAGGGCATAGAACTCACCCGCGTTATAGCAGGCAAAATGGGCTTCCACATCTTTAATGCCGAGGAAGAAAGCGCGGTTCAGCTCATGACCTAAAGCCTGTAAGGTTTGCACATGCTGGTTAGAAATTTCCAGATCTTCATTGAGCCAGAGAATGTGATCACTGCGGATATTGCTGACTACGCCATTCTGAATGGCTGCATCACGAAAGCGTTCCAGATTACTGGTACATTCAGCAATCAGCTGTTCAACATAGGATGGGGCATAAGCATTGTCGATCATGCTAAAACCATGCTGATCTAGATCATCAATAATCTGATCAACTGGCCAGGTTGCCGGGAGTTGAACTGCTTCCATAGAAACTCACCTAGAAGGGTAAATTGGGGTCGCGCTATTCTATGTAAGAATCGGGTCTGAACGAAACTATTTTTCATGTTAAAATAGCGGTTGATATTAGGAATTAATGAAACATGAATTACCGTCACCATTACCATGCTGGCAACTTTGCCGATGTCATGAAGCATGTATTGTTGCTTCAATTATTGACTCGACTCAATGCAAAAGATAAACCATATCGCTATGTAGATACACATGGTGGTGCAGGTAAATATGATTTATCCACCTCTGAAGCGCAAAAGTCAGGGGAATTCCTGAACGGTATTCATCGTCTGATCAAGCTGGATGATTCGGTCAAGCGTAATGCGCCAGAAGGCGTACAACAATATTTAAAAATTGTTGAGAAAATGCGTGAAAACTTTGGTAAAGGTGCATATCCGGGTTCACCTTGGTTTGCACTGGAAGGCATGCGTGAAATTGACAAGGCCACCATTTTTGAAATGCAGCGTGATGTGTTCCAGCAGTTACGTCATAACATTTTTGACAAACGCGCCGGTTTGCATGAGCGTGATGCGTATGAAGGCTTGCTCGCAGTCATTCCACCGAAAGAAAAACGTGGTCTGGTGATGATCGATCCGCCGTATGAGCTGGAGCGTAAAGACTTCCCACAGCTGGTTGAATTACTGGTTGCTGCTTATAAAAAATGGCCGACAGGCGTATTTGCAGTTTGGTACCCAATTAAAGACCGTGCCATGATTGAACGTTTCGAGAAGAAAATGTTCAAGACCGGGATTCGCCGTCAGTTGGTATGTGAAATCTGTGTATGGCCAGATGATACACCAGTGGGTTTAAATGGTTGTGGTTTACTGGTGATTAACCCACCTTGGAAGTTCTCTGAAGATGCAGACGAAGCGCTGCAATGGTTATTCCCGCATTTGCGTATGCAGGAAAATGGCGGTCATGCAGCAGTTCGTTGGTTAGTAGGCGAATAATATTTTAAAGATCGGGTCATAGTTAGGATCGACAAGAATGACAAGTACAAATAAGCCGGAACACGAATCTTCGAAAGATTTGCCATTTGATGGCATCACCTTCGAGGTGGAAGAGGTAGAGCATACCCAGGAAGGGCAAAGAGTTAAGCGTCGAGGTATCTATCTGTGGCCTAACCTGATTACAACCGCTGCGTTGTTATCAGGCTTTTACTCGATTATTGCCAGCATGAATGGTGAGTTTCAGCAAGCTATTTATGCGATTTTCTTGGCAGCTTTATTTGATGGTCTCGATGGTCGTGTGGCACGTGCGATTGGGGCACAAAGTCCATTCGGTGAACAGTTCGACTCACTATCCGATATGCTGGCATTTGGGGTGGCACCGGCTATTTTGATGTATAGCTGGGGATTAAGTGATTTAGGCCGTATCGGTCTGGCGGCTTGTTTTGTCTATACGGCTTGTGCAGCTTTCCGTCTAGCCCGCTTTAACGTTCAGATTGGAGTGGTGGATAAACGCTATTTTATTGGCGTTGCAAGTCCATTAGCAGCCGTCATTATTATTTCACTGGTCTGGGTAGGATTGGACTTCCCGGCTGTGTTTGATATTCGTGATTTTACTGTACAAATCATTAATGCTGCGATTATCGTAATCGTTGGCTTATTGATGATTTCTAATATCAAATACTATTCATTTAAAACCGTAGAGCGTAGACGGGTGCCGTTTTTCGTGTTGCCGATCGCGGTGTTTATCTTTGCAGCGATGACTTATAATATTCCGGTAGGGATTCTCGTGATCTCTGTCATCTATGCTTTGTCTGGTTTCCTTACAACCTTTATGGCAAAAAGACAGAGTACCTTATAACAATATAAAAATAAGGAGTTTGAGATGCAGTTTCTTCAAGATTTTCTAGATCGTTCGAAACAGCTGAATCAGACTCCTGCTGTTTCCCAGCATAATCTTGCCTATCATGGGCCAAACCAGAAATATAAAATTATTCATCAGGGCCTGACGCTTCCTGATCTGCCTGCACCCCTTCATTATCTTAATTTTCTTAGTATTATTGGTCAGCCTAATGCACCGATGTTGGCTAACCCGAGTGCTATTCAAACCAATGCACTGGATACAGCCACAGTAATCTGTAGTACCAGTCCGCATATGGCGGGACAATTAAATTGCTATTCAATCAAAAAGGATTGCAAGTTTCAGTATGGCCTGTTTCAGTTTCTAGATCGTGAAAAACTGACCGGCGACTTTCCACATTTTCGTTTACAACGTTTTGATTCTGAACTGGGCTTTGATCTCAGCATCCATACGACCAATCTGATTTCACACTTTACCCAAATGCGCTTTGCACTGGCTGATCATTGGTCTTTGCTTTGTTATTGTCAGGGCACCTTACATTATAAAGATCAGAAATACCTTATCGAGAGTTTAGGTAGTTTTGAATTTGCACGAAGCTTTAATTTTCCCTATTTGCCTTTAGCCTTTCTGACTTATCAGATTATTAACCTGAGTGAAGGACGGCAATTATTGTTGGCACAAATTCGAGATAGTCTGAACAGCATTGTGCAGTCACGAATTTATCTGCGTGACTTGAAAAATATGACCAGTCAAATGTTCGATCAAAAAGTCTATTTCAAGGTGCATCGGGTTTATCCGAGTGTGACTACTCCAAATGGGCAAAAGATGTATCTGCCGCGTGAGTTTGAATGGTGCTATGAAGATGGCAAAGGAATGCAGATCTGGCTGCAGGGACAAAGCCGAGGAGATTTCAAATTTGGTCTGGCTGCGGGTTATGTTGGAAGCTTTAATTACGAAGTTAGAATTAATGGCGAGACTGAGCATGGGGACGGGGGCTACTGTGAATATATAGATTGCCGCTCCTTGCGCTTTCAGGAACACAATAAAAAAGAGAAATTATTAAGTACATTGGCCAATCCTATACCTTTAATGCTCAAAAAATAGGGAAAATCGGCATTTTTGTAGAAATAATAATCAACTGAAGTATTTTCTTAAAAATAGGGGTTGCGCTTGCTTGGGATTGGTCTATAATGCACATCCATCGGCGGTGATGAAGATTAAAACTTCTGATAAAACAGTAACTTAGCATGAAATGGTTGAGTTGGGTTTTAGAAAGGAAGTTTAAAAATAATTTTCATTACTGGTTGACTTTCTAGAGATAGAGAGTAATATAGCCGACCTAGCTTGCTACTGACGAAGTAGTGAGAAGATCATTAAGAGATTATGAAGAACAACTTGTGTGGATTTTTACTGGTTGATTGATCGAAATTATTTTCATTGATTGATTGGTTTGAATTACTCGAAGTTTATTTGAGCGAAATTTAAGTCAGAAAATTGATGAGCCAAGTTTAAGAACTTTACTTATAAAGTTCGAAATGATTTTAACTGAAGAGTTTGATCATGGCTCAGATTGAACGCTGGCGGCAGGCTTAACACATGCAAGTCGAGCGGG